>DATLXD010000104.1:0-1854 GCA_035575965.1 Pyrinomonadaceae bacterium
CGGTTCATCTCCACGTGCGTAGAGAAAATACTTGGAAAACATTGGCTTTCAGTATAGTTTACCTTGGCTAAGTGTATTTTACTTTTGTTTTTTGTCGGAAACGACTATAAGTTGAAGTCCGTCAAAATCTTTAACTTTTCGCGTTGTGTCGCCTAAGGTGCGGATTTTGTAGCCTTGTTCGTTTGCCGCACTGTGCAGAAGCGTCGCTGCGCCGCCTTTGAGTTTTTGGCAAACCATTTCCCATAGCTTTTCGCGGACGAGTGCTGAAATGTTGCCAACGAAAACCCCTGGACGCAATTCAAGCATCCAGCGCGTTATTTCACCGCGTAGCGAGACAGGAACTTTTTCCATTAAAAATACAACCATTGTTTATTCCTCCTCGCTCAAATCAGCCCAATTGATGCCGCCGCTGACGGAAGAATCATTGCCGTCCCACAGACCGCCGGGCGCGGCATCGTCCAAATCGAAGAGGATTTCGGCATCGTCCGTGTTGACGTTCAAAACGGTTTCGAGGTCTGGAACGATTCGTCCGAGAAATTTCTCCTGATGAAACTTGTCGCGCAAAGTGTGGCGAATGCGGCTTTCCAAATCGAATTCCGATTCAGCCGTGACTTGAAAGGCGAGCGGAATCGTTAAATCGGCTTTGTATAAATCGGCGATGTCATAAACAAACGAAAGCATCTTGCCGGTATGGATAAAGCCGAGCGCGGTCGAATATCCGGCGGACACGATTGCCGCCTGACACACGCCGTAAAGACAACTGTTCGCCGCCGACAGAGCGCGATTGATTGGCGTCGAATCTTTCCATTCCATCCGGTTATAAGAGCGTCCCGTCCATTCAACGCCGCTTGCCGCGCTTGCCTGTGAATACGCCGTGCGGACGCGAACGCCTTCTTTGCCGCGAATCTGCTGCAAGGTTAATTCTTCGGACAGTTCCTCGCCGAAACGCATTTCATACATTCTTCTGACGACGCGCAGGCGAAGCTGCGGGATCGAACTCAAATAAGCCTGCCGGAGCAGATGCCGCGCCGCCCGCGTTTCGCCCATCCCTGAAGCGTAAAAACGCACCGCGCCTTCGCCCGACCACATCACCAGACAACCGTTGTCCGCCAGAGTTTTAACGGCGGCGTGGGTGATAGTCGTGCCGGGACCGACCAGCAGCGTCGTTAGGTTCGCGCACGGAACGCTCGTCTTTCCATTAACGTCGAAAAAGGCGATGGCTTTCGCGTCCTGCTCGATTTTGCAATGCTCGACGTAGAGATAGCTGAAGCTGTCGCGCACTTTCGGTAAAGTATTAAGGTCTTTCAATCGCATCTTGGTAACTCCTTATTTATTGATAGTTCACGCTGAAACATATATAATTCCGACTTAGCCGAGGTAAACATTATGGAAATAACTCCGCAGGAAATTATCAGCACGGTTCAAACATTTCCAGCCAGCGTGCAATTGGAAATCGTCGAAACTTTGCAGGAAAACCTGAAAAAAACTTCAACCGCCGCTCCGAGCGAAGATCAAATCGAACAAATTCTTCTCGCCAAAGGTCTGATTAGCGAAATTCCGAAGCGTTCAAAAGATAAGGAAGAAGATACCTATTCGCCCGTCGAAGTCATCGGTAAACCGCTTTCCGAAACGATTCTGGAGGAACGCCAATAAGTGCCAGCTCTTTTTTTCGACAGCAGTTCTTTGGTCAAACGATACGCTAGAGAAGTCGGCACAAATTGGGTTTTCAGCCTCGTCCGCCCGTCCGCCAATAATCGTCTTTACCTGGCTCGAATCACGGGAGTCGAAGTAATCGCCGCGTTGACCAAAAGAATGCGTGTCGGTTCTCTGACTCCTACCGCCTCCGCCAAAGCC
>DATLXD010000105.1:0-6912 GCA_035575965.1 Pyrinomonadaceae bacterium
CTTCATCCCGAAACGGGCGAACCTGTTTCCGTCTCGCCGCTCACCTGGTCGCATTCGACATTTGTGGCAGCCGTCAATAATTATCTGCAAAAAAAGCGTATGCTGGAAACAGATTAGATGTTAGCCGAAAATTTTATTAAAATTTAACATCTCGCATCTAAAATCTATTATTTATGAGAAGAGCAAAAATTTTAGCCACGCTCGGTCCGGCTTCCGATACCGCCGAAATTATCGAAGCGATGTTAAACGCCGGTTTGAACGCCGTGCGAATAAATATGTCGCACGGAACGCAAGCCGAACAAGCCGAAACCATAAAGCTGGCGCGTGCCGTTGCCAGAAGGCTGGATAAACCGCTCGCCGTTCTGGTTGACCTTTCGGGTCCGAAAATTCGCACCGGCAAATTAAAAGGCGGCACGGCGGTTTTTCTCGAAACCGGAGCGCGGTTCGTTATTACTTCGCGCGACACCGAAGGCACGGCTGAGGAAGTTTCGACAAACTTTAAGGAACTGCCGAAACTCGTCGCCCCCGGCGCAAGAATTTTGCTCGACGACGGCGCAATCGAATTGACGGTTGAAAATGTTTCTGAAACCGACGTGATAACACGAGTTGTCAACGGCGGTTTGCTGGCTGAAAGAAAAGGCATTAATTTGCCGAATACCAAATTACCGATTCAGTCTTTGACCGAAAAAGATCGCGTTGATTTGGAATGGGCGATGCAGCAATATGTTGATTACATCGCACTTTCATTTGTGCGGCAAGCTGAAGACTGCACGGAAGTAAAAAAACTTATCAAAAAATTAAACCGGCGCAAAGTCGGCAGACCGCTGCTCGTTGCCAAAATCGAAAAGGCGGAAGCGATGGAAAATCTCGATTCGATAATCGCGGCAACCGACGGTGTGATGGTCGCGCGCGGCGATTTGGGTGTTGAAACAAGCCCGGAACTCGTTCCCGTCTATCAAAAACAGATTATTGAGAAGGCGGTTCTTCACGACAAATTCGTGATTACCGCGACGCAGATGCTGCAATCGATGATTATCAGCCCGCGCCCGACCCGCGCCGAAGCCTCCGACGTGGCAAACGCCGTTTGGGACGGAACCGATGCCGTGATGCTTTCGGCGGAAACGGCGGCGGGGCAATATCCGGTCGAATCGGTGGCGACGATGAAACGCATCATCGATTCGGCGGAAACCGTCAAGACGACAAAATTAAAACGCCCGGTAAAATTCACCGAAGAGCCGACGGGGAGAACTTCGCAAGCTCTGTGCAAAGCCGCCGCGTTTTGCGCGCGTGAAAAATTGACCGATAAAGTCGCGGTTTTCACCGAATCCGGCGTGATGGCGCGGCGTCTGTCGAGCGTTCGTTCGGGCTTGCAAACATTTGCTTTAACGAATTCCGACGATGTAAGAAATCAGCTCGCGCTCATTTGGGGCGTTGCGCCGCTCTGCCACGAGGATTCAAACACCACCGAAGGAATGCTCAAGCAAGGCGAAAAAACTTTGCTCGAAGCCGGTGCCGTAGAAAACGGCGAAACGCTGGTTATGATGGCTGGAAGACTTTCCGGTCTGGGTCTTTCGAGTTCGGTAATCGTCTGGACAATCGGCGAAGACACGCCGCGACGTTAAAATCCAAAGGCAACAAAGCGACGGTAAGACAAAAAATCTCAACCGCCGCTTTATAATTCTGATTTTAGAAATGTGTTTGCCGAATTTATGATTGATTCGTTGGTTCCGTTACCTTTATTTCTTATTTTTCCTTGACCTTTTTCAGAGCCTCCGTCATTGTTTTATCCTTCCGCCGTTTTATCGGCGACGATTTGTTTGCCGAGTTTGTTCGGGTCGAAATAGGCGTGAAAGCGCGTGATTTTATCGCTCTCGATTTCTAAAACACTCACGCCTTCGTATTCAAATTCGTGACCTTCACTGTTTGTTCCGGTTGTTTTCCATTCCAGCGAAGCCGCGCCGTCGGCAAATATCTCGCTGCGAAAAGTTGACTTAACCTTGTCAAAGCTGCCGCGATAGCTGGTCCAAAATTCTCGCGCGCCGATGTCCTTGTCTTCGGTTACCACGTTGCCGATTTCGCAATTTTCACTGAATAAACCGCAGATTGTGTCTAAATCGCGGTTGGCTTCCAACTTATGCAATGCGTCGATAAAATCTTTTGCTGTTTTTTCCGTCATTTTCCTTCCCTTTTGTTTGTTATTTATAAATTTGTATAAATAGAATCCGATATAGAATTCGCTTAGTCAAGCCGCAGAATTTTATTGTCGAGCCTTAAAATTTGACCGCTAAAAATTATCCCGATTCAGACAAAATCTTGTCTTCTCTCAAAATTATATGTTACCTTTTTACAAACAATTTTCTAATTTTTTACGAGCAAGGGAGATTTATCAGATGTCAAACACATACGAACTTTCTGCATCTGCGGATTCAAACGCCAACTTTGAAACTGGCTCGGTTTTTTTTGTCGGAACGGCGACCGTCATTTTGCGCTACGCCGGTTTTACGATTCTGACCGACCCGAATTTTCTGCACGCCGGCGACCACGTTCATCTCGGCTACGGCTTGACGAGCGAGCGTTTGACGAACCCGGCAATCAATATCGAAGATTTGCCGCCCATCGATTTGTGCGTTTTATCGCATCATCACGGCGACCATTTTGACCAGTTGGTCGAAGAAAAGCTGCAAAAAGATTTGCCGATTGTGACGACCGCGCACGCCGTCGAGAAGCTGGAAGAAAAAGGTTTCACAAAAGGCGTCGCGCTGGAGACGTGGGAGACGGCTGAATTTACCAGAGGCGCGGCGAAACTTCGTATTTCGTCGATGCCCGGACAACACGGTCCCGGCATTGTCGATTTCGCGCTGCCGCCGGTGATGGGCAGTATTTTGGATTTTGAAACCGGCGACGCGAATCGTCTCCTGCGGCTTTATATTTCCGGCGATACGCTTTTAATCGATGAATTAAATGAAATTCCGAAGCGTTTTCCCGAAATCGACCTCGGACTTTTTCACCTCGGCGGAACGCGCGTGATGGGCGTAATGGTGACGATGGACGACGAGCAGGGCGTTAAGGCGATTAAAATTATTCAGCCCGAAAAAGCGATTCCGATTCACTACAACGATTACGACGTTTTCAAATCGCCGCTCGAAGACTTTAAACGCGCCGCCGAAGCCGCCGGTTTGAGCGAAAAAATCGTTTATCTCGCGCACGGCGAAACGTATAATTTTGAAATTCCGGCGAGCCGACAGCAAAAAACTTCATCTTAATGATTATATTATTATGTTAAAGGTAGAAAATTGATTTCAAGGTATATAAAAAAACTCCTGAAGAAAAACTGAAACTGGAAAAAGTATTGAGGACGGCGCGGACGATGTGGATGATTCTAATCCCGATTTTCGCCGTCCTCGTTCTTTTTAATTTATACAATTGGACACGGGGAAAAGACGGTTTGTCCGGTATTTTATCGCCTTTAGGAATGATGTTTGTCGGGTTGGCAAGCATTACCGGCTCGCGCAACAAACCATTGTCTTATATCTTTCTGGTTCTCGGTATGCTTGCTGTCATCGGCGGACTCGTGACTGCAATTATGAAGATTTAAATTTAAAGAAAAGAAAGAGAGAGTGAAATAAACAACTCATTTCACTCCCAAGTCGAATTAACGATGACCTATTTGCTCGCCATAATTACGTCCGGCGGCATCGGCAACAATGTCTAAGCGACACCGAGCTGCTCCGATGCCATTGCCGTACCTTTGACACGCGATTCAATCTTTTGAAAAGCGATGTCCCGCGCCACGTCCGGCGAGCCGTGCTTCGGCTTGACATCGATGCTGAAAGGCGAAAAGCCGCAATCGTCGGTCGAGCCGAGCCGCTCGACGGGAATGTATTTGGCGGCGGCTACAAGGTCGTCGCGCACTTGTTCCGGCGTTTCAACCGTCGGGTTGAGCGGATTGATTACGCCGATAAAGCAAACCTGCGGAACGCCGTTTGCGTCTTCGCGGCTGTGTTCGCCGCACAACTTATAAACGTATTCTTTGTCCTTCTCGCTGGCGAGTTGAATCAAAAAATATCCGGCATTCATCTTAAACATGCTCGGCAGCATATCGGCGTAATCCACTTCATCGCTATGCGTCGAATCACAGTCGCCGCCGGGGCAAGTGTGAATGCCGATATTTTTGCGCTCTTCGGGCGAGAAGCGGTCAAGCACGCGGTTGTTTAGTTCGACGAACGAATCGAGCATTTTGCGACCCGTCCAAGGATTTCTGGGGTCATTCTTACACGCCAATCTGCCTTCGGTGAAATCAATCGAAACTCGCGTCGCGCCGGCTTCAAAACATTTGCGAATATCTTTTTCGCACTCGTTCACCAAATCTTCCAAAAAAGCCACGCGCGTGTAGCCTTCGATTTCTCCGTCCAGAGGATAAAGCAGAGAAAGCATTGAAGGCGCGATAACAGCTTGTTTCAGAGGTTTATGAGCCATCTTCATCGCTTCTTTCAGATAGTCCGCCGCATAGGTTTTATATCTAAACGGTCCGCCCGTCAATCGCGGTAATTGCCGGTGATGTCCGTCGGTAAAGATGGCAAAATACTGTCCGTCGCCGGCGAGATTATCGGCGAGACCTGTTCCCGCCAAAGTATCGGCGAGCGGATATGTAGCGAAACTCGAAGCGCGTTGCTCACCATCGGACACAATCGGCGCGCCGGTCGCTTCCATTCGTTCGATGGAATCTTTACAAGCCGCATCCTGTTCGACTTTCAATTCTTCTTTGGTAATTTTTCCGGCATCGTAATCGGCAATCGCCGCTTGAAGTTTAGCCGGTCGCGGAAGCGAGCCGACGGGTTCGGTTGGTATCGACATTTTTGTTCTCCTCTTCTCTATATGAAATAAAAATTTTTCCGACTGATTTTAAGAACTTGGTAGAGTAAAATTTGTAAAAAAAATCAGATGAGTCTGCGATAAATAAATTTGTTGCGCTTGATTAAATAATAGTAAAAATAAAACCGGAAGTAAAAACCAATTTTTTGAAACTTGTTTTTTACTTCCGGTTTATCAGCCTAAAGCGATTTCGCGGATGGATTTTACAATTGATGTTTTGAAGGCAGATTCTCGCGTCCCCAACGGAGCGCGACGCTCATCCAGACGAGTTCGTCCAGAAAAGCGACGACGAATTTGTTATATTTTTCATCGAGCAGTTTGCCGCTTTCGTCGAATTTATTTTGCACCTGCGGAAAATTTAAATCCGTGAATGTAACGGCTAAACCTAGTTCTCTGACCATCGGCACGCAGGCTTCGACGACGCGCGTTCCGCCCCAAGGCGCCGCCGAAACGCCGACTAAACCGACGGCTTTGTGAATGTATTCTTTGAGCAGCAAATCTAAAACGCTTTTCAAACTTCCGGGATAACCGTGATTATATTCGGGCGCGATAATAACCAAACCGTCCGCTCTGATAATTGCGTCGCGCCATTCAGGAAAATTGTCTTTTAACGCTTGCCCGTAATCGTCTTTTGGCAAATCAAAATCGCGGACATCGAAAAGTTTCGTTTCAATGTCTTCGCGCTTGTTCATTTCACCGAACAGCCATTCGGCGACGTTTTCGCTTTGCCGTCCCTTGCGGTTCGTTCCCAATACAATCGGGAGAAACAACTTTTTTCCACTCATCTTTTTCGGATTCTGCTTGCCTGATTTATTCTGCGCTCAAAACCCGCGCGACGGTTTCCCTTTTCAAACCTTTGCCATTGCGTTTGTCGTAATCGCCGATGGAAATTTGCGGGTCGCGCCAAGCGTCGAGGTGTCCGACTTGATGAACGCATTGAATCGTGCAGGTCGGCGCGCACCATTTTTCCGTAATGTATTCGCGCCGCATATCTTCGTGCGTGTATTCGAGTAGCGGAATGCCGGGCGTTCCGCGCTGCTGCGAACACCAACTGACGATTCCCGCTTCGTCGACATACAAATATCTTGCGCCCGCGCGGCATTTCCATTCGTATTCTTTACCGTCAACGAGATTGTCCTGAAACCAATTCCAGCGCGCGTAACTTCTTGTTCCTTTCGCCTTGATTTCTTTATAAACTTCCCTTTCGCGCGTCGTCAAACCTTTTATCAAACCGTCGCCGTCGTGAATCACGCCGACGGTCGAGGAAAATCCGAGTTCGACAGCGCGATTGGCAATTATTAAGGCTTCTTCGGGATTTGCCACGCCGCCACCGACAACCGAATTGATATTGACCTTGAATTTCGCGTGGTCGCGCAAGTTGACGAGTTTCGCATCCAAAACCTTCAAACTCTTTTTCGAGACTTCATCGGGGTTGACGTTATCAATCGAGATTTGCAGATAATCGAGACCGACTTCATTTAGCCTTTTGACTTTTTCCGGTTGAAAATAATAGCCGTTGGAAATAAGTCCGGCAATCATTCCGTGATGTCGAATCCGCTCAATAATTTCGTAAATTTCGGGGTGCATCATCGGCTCGCCGCCGGAAATCGTGATGACTGACGAACCGAACTCGGCGAGTTTATCGATGCGTTTGAGCATCACGTCAATCGCTACCGGTTCGCTGGTTTTGTCGTATTCGTTGCAGTAAGCACAGGACAAATTACACCGCCGCATCGGGACAATGTGAACCAGAACCGGATGTTTTGTCGAAGCAAATGCGCGGACAGTATGCCTAACTCCGCGCGTGAAACGACTGAAACTACTTGCTTTCGGCATTCTATTCTTTTACTCCAAAAACCTTACGAAAAGTATCAAACTTGAAATTATAGTTGTTAAAACCTTTCTTTTCAAATTTAGCGAAAAAGGCTCTGACTTATTAAGTCAAGAGCCTTCATTAAAATTTAGATACGTTATCAATTAACCGTCAATAATATTTGTGCCTTTTGGTAAGCTCACTTTGAAAATCGAGGGTTTAATTGA
>DATLXD010000106.1:0-5281 GCA_035575965.1 Pyrinomonadaceae bacterium
GACAATTGCTCGAAATCGAGCAGAGAGAATTTTTCCGGAGTGGACATCGTGACGATTTCGTCGTTTAAGTAGCCGAAGAAATTTTCGATGGATTGGAGCTGTCCTTCAACCAACTTGACGCTTCTCTCCAATTCATCAAAAGAAGCCAGACGACGTTTGAGAATTTCGACATTCGTTTGCTGAACGCGGCGCGTTTTTTCGTCGCCTGTGGTCTCAGCGGCGCGAAAAGCCTGTGCAAGCTGGTTGTGAACGGCTTGGCGATTGATTGATTTCAAATGCTTTTTGCGGCGGCGATAAACGTCCAAGAGGTCAACGAAATCTTCCCAGCGCTGGTTGAGCGTTGTCAGATTGCTCGGCAGTTCGCGCGCGCCGGTAAATTTATGATAATTTTCCTGAATTTGGTCTTTTTGCCAGCGCAGGTAGTCGACCGCTTCACGTTCACGCGGCGTAAAGGATTTTATCAACTTTTCGCGCGTCGCTTTGTTGAGCGAGCGCACGCGCTCTTTTTCACGCGAGTTCACTAATTGTCGATACGTCGGCAAATTCGGAACGATAAAAATATAAATAAGCTCGAAAATCAGCGCGATAAACAAAGGAATGACGCTTTGCGTATAAGCCGCCGCAACTGCAAAGCCTGCCAAGCCCCAGAAATTGACCGGCTCTTTGACGGCTTCTCTGAGATATTTCGTATTAAATTTGCTGATTTCCTGTTGATACTTTGCTAAATCTGCCATAACTATTACTAGATGCTATTTTGGCGTTTCGGTTTTGCCGTTGATTATAAAATTAACTTTCTTTTGACTCGTTTAGCAAAACCCGGTCGTGCGCGTCTGAATCCCCGGTTTCGGAGTGAGTGGAAATTTGTTTTCCGCCGGTGTGTGAACCCTCGCCGAGAAGTCCCATCTGTTGTTTGTATTCGAGCAGTTTGTCCTGCAATTGAATCTCCGACGCTTCACGCTCGATGTCCTGCATCTGCGCATCGACGCTGGATGTTCCGAGTTGAAGTTTAGCTTCGGCTGCCGCCACGCGGCGGTCGATTTTTTCGCGCATCTCGTTAAACGTCGAAGCGTCATCGCCGATGTTAAAGGTTTCCATCGTCTGCGCAAGTTGCTCCTGAAGTTTCGCCTGCTTTGACGCGCTGATAAGCTGCATCGCCTCCGTGGTGCGCTTGTTCATATTCAGAACATAATTGTCTCGCGCCTTTAACGCCTGTTTGGAAGCGACCACGGATTGTTCGAGCTGGATGGAAGTCTTCTGGAGTTCGAGTTTTTTATGCTGAAGCTGCCCGATATAAGTGGTGGCAATATCGTCGCGTCCCATCTTGACCGAAGCCTTGATTTTAGAATCTAAATCGACGACTTCTTCCGACAATTTTTCTTTGCTTTTAGCCAGCAGACGCTCGGTCGCCATCACCTGCGCCACTGAATTATTCAGTTCAGGCACGCGCTCGCGCATATCCCGAATAGTTTGCTGGAGAACCATTTCCGGGTTTTCAATCTTATCGAGCGCCGCGCCTGTTCCGGCAAAAAACATCCGTTTTATTCTCATCCACAATCCCATTTTCTTATCTCTCGCTCCTGAAAAATTTATGTTTAAAAAAACCTACGACCAACCTTTACGAGTTGAAATTCGCCAAAGTTGCAAGATAGGATTTCAGTATAGCAAGAAAACGGCAAACGCTGAAATAAATAGTTGAAATTTTGACTGCATCACATTACATAGTATCCTGCGGACTTTTGACGATTGATTTGTTTTTCAAAACGTGAGACTGACGTTTTTTGACGAGATGCGAAAAACTTTTTACTTGTTTCGTGTTTAATGCTTTCGACTTTGTTCGTCGGTTCGGCTTTCGGGCAAAGTCTGAAACAGTCAAAACAAAGGCTGGCAATTTGATTCTGACTAAATCGGAAGATTCACTTTTTCAAATCAAAATCGGCGATGAAGTTCTGTTTGAAAGTCAGACGGAATTTGGCACAGTCGCCGGAAAATATACGCTAAACAATCCAAAATTTATTCTCTTAAGCATCGGCGAAAACGCGCTCGCTTGCGCGACGCATTTTTACATTGTTGACGTTTCAAAAAAAGAGCCGGCAATAACCGAGGCTTTCGGCAATTGCAGCCCCGCGCCGAAAATTCTTTTCCAAAATCAAACCTTAATCGTCAAATTTCCAGACGGTCGCAAAAACAAAAGCGATTACAAATACGGCGCAGCGGAGACGTGGCAGTATCGTAACGGCAAGCTGAAAAAACTAAGATGAAATTTTGGATTAGGAATATTATCCGTGTCGCAAAAAATTAGGACGAATGTTTCTGCGGGCATTCGCTTTTTGTCGAGAGATTCAATTCCTTTAGCTCAATGCATTATCGGCTTTAATTTGATGTTTTTGCAATGTCGCCGTTCGGCATCGCGCATCTGAAAGTTTTTTGAGTAGTGAACTAAAAGTAAGGCTGAAGAAATTTTAGCCGCGGATGAACGCCGATGACGTGGCTAAAAATCAATCAAATCCACATTATTGGCGTTTATCCGCAGCTCACAAAAAATGGTTTTTCAAAAAAGTATTACTTTTAGTTCACTACCAAAAAATCCGCGTTCAACGAAAAAAATAGGAAACTTTTTCAATATTGCGCCGATAATATAGTTGAAGGCTTTTTAATCTAAATTCTCGGAGCAATTTCAATGTCAAAAATCAGCGAAACCAGCGTAGATAGATTCAGCTATCGAAATAAAAATTTCGACGTTTATAATTTAGACAAATTACTGGGCAGAACCATCAATAATAAAAATCCAGACGTTCATTCCGGTAATCCGAACGCTTACCAGTTAAAACTCGTCTATGACCGTTCGAGCTACCTTCGACAATCTTTGAACAATAAAGAAAATCTCGGCATCGGCGGAGCAAACAGGCTGAGCGCAAACTCTTCGCCGCAAGAACTTTTAAAAGATCCGCGTGTCAGAGCAATGCTCGATACTATCGGATACGCTGAAGGAACGGGGAACAATTACGGAAGAGTAGTTTTCGGAACGGTTCTCGGACCGAGCGACCGGAATGCTCCGTATGACCGCAGTAAGGTCGGAAAAAGGAATGTCGTCGTCAATGATTTTCGGCATCATCCGAATCTGGCGGTGCGTTGGGCGAACGGGCAGCCGCCAAGTTCGGCGGCAGGCAGGTATCAATTTCTTTACAGCACCTGGAAAGGTTTGGGAATGAAAGATTTTTCGCCGCGCTCGCAAGACCTTGCCGCTATCAAATTGATGCAGCGGCGCGGTATGATTGAACCGCTTTTAAGAGGAGATTTTAACGGTGCAATTCACAAAGGCGCACCCGAATGGGCGAGCTTGCCGACATCTAAAGGCGGAAGTTATTACGGCGGACAAGGTGCTAAGAGCATAAACGAATTACGCGATGTTTATTCCAAATCACTGCGCCGGCATCAAGGCACTCAACCCACACCGACACCGACGAAGCCCGCGCCGACAAAACCGAATAATACTTCACCAGATACGTTAAAAAGAGGTCAGCACGGACGTTCAGTTGAAGTTCTGCAGGATAAACTGATTCGTCTCGGATTGATGACTAAAGCGCAGAAAAAAACCGGTCCCGGAATCTTCGGACCGCGCACCGAAGCCGCCGTTAAAAAGTTTCAAAGGAGCATCGGTATCAAACCGAGCGGACAATTGGGAACGACCACTCGCAGGACAATGAATCAGATTCTCTCAGGCGACATTAAAAAGGGCGCGACGGGCGGAATCGTTCGTCACATACAGGAAAAACTTGTCCGTCTCGGATATATGACACGCGCTCAGGTTAATACCGGACGCGGAATTTTCGGTCCCAAAACCGATGCCGCGCTCAAGCGTTTTCAATCTCAACACGGATTAGTTGACGACGGAGTTTTCGGACCGAAAACATTCAAAGCACTGAGAAATGCTTCGCCGCGCCGCAGTCAACCAAATCAACCGAATCAACCGCCAAAACCGCCGACTAATGGAAATGCTCCCGAATATAAACGCTGGAATGTCTACAGCACCGGCGACCGACCGGCGCGGCAAGCCGACGGTTTTGAAGATTTACAAACACATCACGGTCCTAACAGCCAATGGACGAATTATGTTTCGAGAAGCGTCAGATTAAATCACAACCTGCAAAAACGCGACATTGTTTTGGTTCGACCCGGACAAGGTAATTTCGGTCAAGCAGTTCCGTCGCCGCTTAGAGGCAAGGTTTTATTTGCGGGCGATGAAAATGACGGCTACGGCAACAAAGTCGTGGTCAAAGATACGCGTACCGGACAAATTATGTCGGTCAATCATCTGCAGTCAATCAATGTTCGGCGCGGCGAAAGCGTCGCTTACGGACAAAATCTCGGCGGTCAGGGTGATACCGGAAATTCACAGGGAGCGCACGTCCACATCAATGCCGACCCGTCCGTGATTAAGCGTTGGGTGGCAGACCTTGCCGACGGTAGATTTGACGGAGTTCGCAGACGCTTCGATATAGCTCGCCGACCCTAAGAAAATTACCGAGTCGCAAAAATTATGGCGAATGTCTCTGTGGGCATTCGCTTTTTTGTTTGAAACTTAAATTCTTTTAGCCCTATTCGTTATTGGCTTTGATTCGATAATTTTGCAGTGTCGTCGCTTGGCATCGCGCCTCTAAAAGTTTTTTGAAATGTTTTGTTTTCGTGAAAGCTATTTTAGCCTTTGCAGAACGCTTAAAATTTTGCGATGTAAAAATGGGTCTTTGGCAATATAATTGCCTAATTCATCGCTTATTTTCCTGCCGTGCGCCGATTCGCGCAGATTGTCTTTGAGCCTTGAGTTGACTAAAAAATGTGCTGATTCGCGGACGGCGGAAATTGCGCCTTCAGATGAATCGAGATTTGCGCCGGCGGCAATTCGTGCAAAAGCACTGCGCGTCGGACTATCGGTCTGCGCGGAATCTCCAGCTTGCTCGATTTCTCCGGCGACCTCCGTCAGCGTTGCTTCAAAACTTTTATCAATCTTTCTGCCGCCGCGCAGTTTTTCATTCGCGCCGAGCGGTTCGAGGGCTTCTGCGCCGCTGCTTAGTGGTGAACTTGTTTTTTTAACCGACATTTTTTTCTTCCTTAAGATTTATTGACGACTCGAAGATTATAATTAAATTTTAATCGTTTGTTAATTGAAAGTTTTCGGTGAATTCCTTGATCGCACCTGTAATTTCATTAAAATCCTCAACCGCCGCCGTTCCGGTAATCACAAAAACGCTGCCGCCGCCTAAAATAAAAGTCTGTGCCTGCTGAA
>DATLXD010000107.1:0-1659 GCA_035575965.1 Pyrinomonadaceae bacterium
CACGCCAATATGAAAAGCCGTAACGCCAGCTTTGAGTTTGAAAAAGATTTATCTTTAAGATTCGCATAACAAAGGTTAATTTGAATGTTAATCAAAACCACCTAAAAGAGTCAAACGACGAATTGATTTGCCAAATCCAAATCCAAAATCTAAAATCCAAAATCGAAATCACATTCTTTCGGGAACTTCGATTCCCAACGTATCTAATGCAGCCGTTAGTGTTCGTCTCGCAACGTCAGCAACTACAATCAAAACAGCGCGTTTCGTCGGATTTTCTTCAATCAGAATTTTGTGATTGTGATAAAAAAGATTGAAAGACTTTGCCAGATTGAAAGTGTATTTCGCCAAAATCGCCGGTTCGTTTTGCATTGCGGCTTGCGAAACAGTTTCTTCAAGGCGCGAAGCCAGAGCAAGCAGAGACCAGATTTCATTGCCGTCAGCCGCGTCGAAAACTCCTGAAACTTCGTCCGTTTTTTCTGCAATCATTTGAATCGCATCTTCCAAGCCATTCTTTTCCAGTTTGCGAAAAATTGAATTCGCACGCACGGCGGAATACTGGCAAAAGCAGCCGGTTTCGCCTTCAAATGAAAGTGCTTCCTTAAAATCGAAAACAATTACGGTGCTGCGGGAAAATTTCAGCAAAAAATAACGCAACGCGCCGACGGCAATCGTGTGCGCCGTAAAGCGTTTTTCGGCAACACTCAAATCGGCGTGTCTGGCTTCGACTTCGCGCAGGGAATTTTCTTCCAGGCGGTTTATCAAATCATCGGCTTTCACGCCCAAACCTTTGCGCCCTGACATTTCGATGAATGATTTTGTTTTATCTTCATCGGAAATTACAAAACCCAACTCTTCCGCCGCGCTTGGGCTTAACGCAACCATTTCGTAGGAAAGATGAACACTCGCCTGCTCGCCTTTTTCCGGTGAAATTAAGGAAACACCTTTTTTGACAATATCCTGCGTGTAAGACTGACGCGAATCAATCACGTTATAAATCATCTCGCCGCCGCCGAATTTTGGCGCGGCAACATTGTCTGCTGCATCAAGCGAGGTCGTCCAAACTTCCTTTCCGTCGTAATATGTCGAGAAAAGCCGATAATTAAAGTCGAGTCCCAGCTCGCCGAGCTTCCACATTTGATATGCAATGTCTTTGCCCGTGTAGGTAACAGTTCCGTTCGAGCGCACGAGAATTTTATCGGCATCGTAGTCCTCATTTCCGCTGTGCGAGTCTGTCGGCATTACCCAGCAACCGGCGTTTTTGCCTTCGGTTTCAAAGTGAATAACTTTGAGTTTCTGCATTTTTTCGAACGCTTTTTGCCAGAATTGCAGGTGCAAAATTTCCGATTCGCGCGGCAGCAAATCATAACGAATTCCGAAGCGTTCCATTGTATTTAAAATACATTCGACATTGCGCGTGGCGACATAATCGGCAAGTTTCGCCGTGTCATTGTCGCCTTCTTCAATCAAATGCAAAACTTCGGCGCGTTTGTTTTTCAATTCCTCGTCTGTTTGATAAGAAACGCCGACTTTAGCGTATAAATCCCAGCAATAATAATCGAAAGACTCTCCTCGTTTTTTCAGTTCAAAATCAAGTTGCTTGATGTCTTCGAGATTCATTTTTTCGAGATAAACGAAGCCGACGACGACATCGGCAACTTG
>DATLXD010000108.1:0-3263 GCA_035575965.1 Pyrinomonadaceae bacterium
GTTTTTTTCATTTCAGAAATAAATCAGGCAATTTCGAGAATGTTTTAGACAACTTTTAATTTTACATTTTTAATTGTTAATCAAACTTATGCACTATTACAACGAAGAAGATTTAGCGCGTTTTGGTGAAATCGGCAAATCGCGCCCCGATTTGTTTGAAAAATTTATGGCTTGGTATCAAGCGTGTCAGGAAGAAGGCGCGCTTTCAAAACGCGAAAAGGCGTTGATTGGGTTGGCGGTTTCGGTCGTCGTGCAATGCCCGTATTGCATTGACGCTTACACGCAAAGCAGCTTGGAAAACGGCTCGAATCAAGAGCAGATGACCGAAGCGATTCATCTCGCCTCGGCGATTCGCGGCGGCGCAAGCCTGATTCACGGCATCCAATCGCACAACGCGCACGATAAAATTTCGATGTAAATCTTCAGAATATAGAAATCAGAATTCAGAATTCAGCAGTTAGAAACCAGCGCGAATTACCGAAAGCAACCTCTGAAAACTGATTCTAAATTTCGTTTCCTTATTTCTGATTTCTGATTCCTGAATTCTGATTTCTAAATTCTGATTCCTATGGAAACCGTTCAAATCACGCGCAAAGGCAAATCCGCTTTTCCGAACGCGCCAATCAATTTTGACGAAAAACTTTTTTCTCATAACCTAAATTTGCATTCAAACGCGGTTGAAATTTTGCAGGTCAATGTCGGCAAACTCTGCAATCAAGCGTGTAAGCATTGTCACGTTGACGCAAGTCCGAAACGCACGGAAATTATGGCGACTGAAACAATTGAAGCATGTTTAAGAGCAATAAGAAATTTCAAAATTCCGACGCTTGACATCACCGGCGGCGCACCGGAAATGATTCCCGATTTTCGATATTTTGTAACCGAAGCCGGAAAAATCGGCGCGAAAATCATTGTGCGGCACAACTTGACCGTAATGTTTGAGCCGAATCAAGAAGATTTGCCGGAATTTTTTGCGAAAAATCGAATCGAAGTTGTTTCGAGTTTGCCATATTTTTTGCCGCAGCAAACCGACGCGCAACGCGGAACAGGCGTGTTCGATAAATCGGTTGAAGCCATTAAAAGATTAAACGTCGTCGGCTACGGCATCGAAAACACAAATTTAATTTTGAATCTCGTCTATAATCCGGTCGGCGCATTTTTGCCGCCGCCGCAAGCCGCAATCGAAATTGATTTCCGGCGCGAGATGAGTACGCGCTACGATTTACACTTCAACAATCTTTTTACGATTACGAATATGCCGATTGCCAGATTTTTAGATTACCTGCGGCGTTCGGGAAACGAGGAAAAATATATGCAGAAACTCTTTCAGGCGTTTAATCCGTCGGCGGTTGAAGGTTTGATGTGCCGCAATACTTTGAGTGTAGATTGGACGGGGAAACTTTTCGACTGCGATTTTAACCAAATGCTTGAAATGCCGGTTTCCGAAAAACTGCCGCAAACAATTTTCGATTTTAAGCCCGACGAATTTTTCGGACGCGAAATCAAAACCGCCGCGCATTGTTTCGGCTGCACGGCGGGCGCAGGTTCGAGCTGCGGTGGAACGGTTGCTTAAATCAAATGAAGTATTCGCCTGATGTAAAAGATTTTTGCGGCTATTTTTTTTTGGTTTTCTCCATGTTCATTCTTGGTTTCAAAATTTGTGTTATTTCGTGTAATTTACGGCTGAATTTTTTCTCTTGAAATGCGGCAATTTGGACGATTCCAATTCCTGCCGATGTCAAGAAAATTGCATCTGTCTCGTTCAATTCGTTTAGTTTTGATTTCTTCTCGCAAACCGAATAATTTTCCAAAACAAACTCGCGCGTCGTGCCAGCCAGACAACCTGTATCAAGACTCGGCGTAAAAACTTTGTCGTCTTTCAGCCAAAAGATATTTGCCATACACGCCGAAACAATTTCGTCGCGCTCATTTAGGCGAACCGCTTCGTCAAAACCTTTCGCCTTTGCGTCTTCAAAAGCTAAGATATTTTCCAAATAATTGCAGGATTTGACACCGGAAAGCGGTGAAGTTGAATTTGTGCGGAAAGGCGAAACAGTCAAGCGCAGATGTTTGGGGATTTCCCGAAAATCAGCCGTGTTGATTAAAAAATTTGTCTGTTTTTTTTGTTCGGTTTGCCAAATCGAGATTGAAGATTCGTCAAAAAAAGTTAAGCGGGCGCGACCGTTTGTAATTTTGTTCGAGGCAATAATTTCCAAAAATGAATTTTTTACTGCTCGTTCGGTAAATTTTGACAAATCAACATTAATTTTCTTTGCATTTTCGATTAACCTTTGCCAATGTTTTTGCCACAGAAAAGTTTTCGAGTTGTAAATTGCGACGGTTGCGAAAACGCTTTTACCGTAAAAGGCTGCGGGAGAAAGCGCAGATAGAAAAGAATTTTCGGCAGAAATAATTTGGTGATTGAAGCTGACAAAATCGTGCATTTAACAAATGATTTTGAAAATTCTAAAATCCGCGTGAACTGCACATCGAACAATGATCGCAAGACTTTCCCGTCGGTTCATATGGACAAGGTTTTTCATTGTCCGATTTTTCGATTATTTCATCGGCGGTAATTTCGGCAATATCAAATTTTTCCTGACTCGGATGTTTGAAAGGATGAAGGATGAAGGATGAAGGATGAAAAGCATTAGAGTTTTGAGTTTCTAATTTTCTTTCAATATTTTCTAATCTTTCGCTGATTTTTTCGATGCTTTTCTGTAAAGAATATAAATCAACTTCCGGCGTTTCAGTCTGCAAAAGACGCGCAATTTTGACGGCTAAATTATTGGTTGTTTCATCAGACATTTATCAGATAGAAAAGTTTTTATTTTAATTATTCCGTCTCTTTTTCTAAATTTTCTTCGGGAAATAAATCAATATAATCAACCACGCCGACGATTGCCGAATCAATCGCCGCGCCCGCCGTTCCGGTCGAAGCGGTTGACGCGCCCCAGCCTTCCTGAACAATTAAAACAACGTCGCCTTCGCCCGCATCAACCGAATCAAGCGCGAGCAGCGTATTTTCCAACTCTTCTCCATCGGGCGCGATTTGCCGACAAAGCATTATGCGCGAACCTTCGTAACGCTGATTTTTCTGCGTGGCGACGACGTTTCCGATAACTTTTGCTAGCAACATTTCTCAAACAGGATGGACAGGATTTACAGAATAAAAATATCTGTATTTATCAGTGTCAACGCGAAGCGGGACGGTTTCAATTCTTTTGATAAACATGCGAATCAGAATCTACAATTCCAATAAT
>DATLXD010000109.1:0-1593 GCA_035575965.1 Pyrinomonadaceae bacterium
TGCGCTTTTTTGCCGTCCGTTTGATGCCTCGTTTCTCGTTCGATTAGCGCAAGCATTTTTTCGCGCAGATTGACCGGCGCGACGAGTAAACTGCGAAATTCGGTTTGAAACGAATAGCCGGTCAAAAAATTAAATAAATCGGTCGCGTCCGCTCCGATGTCCGCGTCGGCGGTTAAAAGTCCTAAATCGGTGTAAATTTTTGAAGTCGTCGGATTATAATTTCCCGTCGCCAGATGAACATAGCGGCGAAGCTCGTTGTGTTCGTCGCGCACGACAAGCGTAACCTTCGAGTGAGTTTTCAGTCCGCGCATTCCGTAAATGACGTGAACGCCTTCGGATTCGAGCCGCCGCGCCCATTCGATATTATTTCCTTCGTCAAACCTCGCCTTTAGCTCGACGAGCGCGGCAACCTGTTTGCCGTTTTGACTCGCTTTTATCAAAGATTGGACAATCGGCGAATTCTTGCCCGTCCGATACAGACAAATTTTTATTGCCCGCACATATTCATCTTCCGCCGCCGCGTCGATAAAATCCGTCACCGTGCTGTAAGCCGTGTATGGATGATGAACGAGAACGTCCTGCTTTTTCAAAGTTTCAAAGATATTTTCAGGTTGCTGCAGGGGCGCGGGAATCGAATAGGTAATCGGTTTGTCCTTCAAATCGGGACGCTCCAGCGCGTAGAGCGACATTAATTCTGGAGTATTTAAAATACCGTCGAGCCGATAGACATCGTTGTCAGTCAGACCGATGGAAGATGTCAGGTAGCGAGCTACATCGTCCGGCATCGAAGCGTCGACTTCGAGGCGCACGGGAAAGCTGAAGCGTCTCTGCTGGTAAAGCTCGCGCTCCATCGTGCGCAGAAGGTCGCCCGCTTCATCTTCGCGCAGTTCGATGTCGGCATCGCGCGTCAAGCGAAACAAATAACATTTATTCGTCCGCATATTCGGAAAAAGCTGTTGGATATTTGCCGCAACTAATTCGCCGAGCAGCACGAATTTCGTTTCATTGTGATTAATCGGAACGAGGCGCGGGATATTAGGCGGCAGCTTTACGCGGACAAAGCGTTTATTGTTATACAGATGCGTGATTTTATCGTGATCAAAACTCTTGTTCGGTTTGACTATCACGCCTAGATTGACGCTCAAATTCGAGATATACGGAAACGGATGGCTTTCGTCGACGGCTTGCGGCGTGAGAACCGGAAAGACGTTTTTCACAAAATAACCGTCAGCTTTTTTTCTGGCGTCTTTGTCCAAATCGTGATAGGAAAAAATTTCGATGCCCGCCGCGCCGAGCTGCGGCAAAATTTCCTTGTGCAGACAGCGCATCTGTTTGGACAGCATCGGCAAAAGACGCTCACGAATCTGAATCAATTGTTCCCCGGACGAAAGACCGTCGGGCGAGAGTTTGAAAATTCCTTCTGAGATTTGCTGTTTCAAACCGGCAACGCGAATCATAAAAAATTCGTCCAGATTGGTCGAGAAAATCGAAAGAAATTTCAGCCGTTCAAGCAGCGGCGTTTGCTCGTCGAGAGCTTCTTCCAAAACGCGGCGGTTAAATTCCAGCCAACTCAACTCACGGTTAAAAAGATAA
>DATLXD010000110.1:0-2299 GCA_035575965.1 Pyrinomonadaceae bacterium
TTTTTTTGTTGTCATGCCCAAAATACTTAAAAGGATGAAAATCTTCTCTAACCAAACTCATCTGCATCATCACGCGACGCACAAACTTCATCGCGCGAACTAATCCTGTTTATTCAACCCGTCAAATTTAGTTTTTATTTACAGCGCGAAATTGGAAAAAAATTTCCAAAGGCGTGGTTTTGTCTTTTTATGAATACCCAAAAGTTAAAAATTGCATTGCAAAAATCAGGACGCTTGAGCGAAGATTCGACGAATCTGCTTAAAACGTGCGGCATCAAGTTCGACAACGGTTTGAGCAAGCTGAAATCCGTCGCACAGAATTTTCCGCTTGAAATTTTCTTTCTGCGCGACGACGACATTCCGCAATATATCGCGGACGGCGTAGCGGACATCGGCATTGTCGGCGAAAATGTATTGGCGGAAGCCCGACAGGAAGCGGAAATAATCGAGCGGCTCGGCTTCGGCAAATGTCGTCTGTCGCTCGCCGTTCCGAAATCGTTTGCTTACAATTCAATCAAAGACCTTGACAGCAAACGAATTGCGACGAGTTACCCGCAAATTTTGAGCGGATTTTTTGCCGAAAAAAATTTAACGGCTGACGTTCACACGATTAGCGGTTCGGTGGAAATCGCGCCGTCAATCGGTTTGGCAGACGCGATTTGTGATTTGGTCAGTTCGGGCAGCACACTTTTTACTAACGGTTTGCGCGAAGTCGAAACGGTGATGATTTCCGAAGCGGTTCTTATTTCCCGAAAAAATTTAGACGCGGATTTGAAGGCGATTTTGGACAAACTTCTTTTTCGCATCAAAGCCGTCAAAGCCGCCACGCAAAACAAATATATTTTGCTCAACGCGCCGGATGATAAATTAAACGAAATTGTCGCGCTTTTGCCCGGCATCAAAAGCCCGACGGTGATGCCACTAGCGGAAAAAGGCTGGAGTTCGGTTCATTCGGTTATCAACGAAAACGACTTTTGGGAAATCGTCGAACAACTTCGGGACAAAGGCGCGGAAGGCATTTTGGTATTGTCGATTGACCAGATGATCAGTTAAGAATTCTATGAAAACGATTCGTTATCCTGAAAAAGCAACCTGGAAAGAGATTTTGGCGCGTCCGGTTTTTGAGACGAAAAGTCTGGAAAGGCACGTCCAAAATATCTTGAATTTTGTCAAAAAAGACGGTGATGAAGCCGTGCGGCATTTCACCAAAACTCACGATAAAGTCGAAATCAAAAATTTTCTCGTGTCCGAAGATGAATTTGCCGAAGCCGAAAAAAAAGTTTCCGGCGAACTCAAAGAAGCAATTCAAATTGCTAAAACCAACATCGAAAAATTTCACCGAGCGCAAAGCGAAACACCTGAAATTATCGAAACCACAACGGGCATTTTTTGCTGGCGGAAATCCGTGCCGATTGAAAAGGTCGGACTTTATATTCCGGCGGGAAGCGCACCGCTTTTTTCAACCGTTTTGATGCTCGTCGTTCCGGCGAAAATTGCCGGCTGCCGCGAAATAATTTTGTGTTCGCCGCCGGACGAAAACGGTAAAATCAACCCTGCGATTCTTTACACCGCTAAACTTTGCGGCGCGACGAAAGTCTTTAAAATCGGCGGCGTGCAAGCCGTCGGCGCGATGGCTTTCGGCACAGAAACCGTTCCGCAGGTTTATAAAATTTTTGGTCCCGGCAATCAATTCGTCACATCTGCAAAACAACTCGTCGCGCAATACGGCGTCGCAATTGATATGCCCGCCGGACCTTCGGAAGTCGCGGTTTTGGCTGATGAAACATGCGTTCCAGCATTCGTCGCGGCTGATTTATTGTCACAAGCCGAACACGGCGTTGACAGCCAAGTCTTGCTTGTTTCGACGAGCGAAGAAGTAATTTCGGAAACAAATCTCGAACTCGACAAACAACTCGCCAAGCTATCGCGCCGTGAAATCGCGGCAAAATCTTTGGAAAATTCAAAAGCGATTTTAGCGAAAGATTTAGATGAAGCCATCGAGATTCTGAACGAATATGCCGCCGAGCATTTGGTCATCGCAACCGAAAATGCCGAAGAAGTCGCCGAAAAAATCGTCAATGCCGGTTCGATTTTCATCGGAAATTTTTCTTGCGAAAGCGCGGGCGATTACGCTTCCGGAACAAATCACACTTTGCCGACAAACGGTTTTGCCAAAGCCTTTAGCGGAGTTTCGCTCGACAGTTTCGTCAAAAAAATTACGTTTCAAAAATTGACTGCCGGCGGCATTTTAAATCTTGGAAAAACGGTCGAACTGATGGCGGAAGCGGAAGGTTTGGAC
>DATLXD010000111.1:0-4783 GCA_035575965.1 Pyrinomonadaceae bacterium
TCGTAATACCTCCGCAACTGAATTCTCGAGTTTGTCCAAAGCCATACATTCATAAGTTTTTACAACATTATCTCAGACAAAACAAAAGCCGCCCGACGTTTCTCAAACACGCGCGGCGGCTTGAAAAGTTGCAAAAATTTAAAGTAAAAAGGCAAAACTAAAAAGGTAAAATTTCGGAGATGCCTTTTTACTTTTGCCTTTTCACGCTTATTCTTCCACAGGTTTGATTGTCAAAATTAAAAACATCATTTCTTCGGGCTTTGATGTCAGCAAGCTGCCGATAATGGTCGGCATATTGACAGGTAAGTTGAGTTTTTGCATTGTCAGTCCGACCTGCTCGTAGTTGACGACGGAATTTGACTTTCCGCTTTCGTCTTTGTGATTGGCAGTTTTAATCGGAACTCTCTGCCCGAACCGGAAATTTTGGATTGAAATCGAATTTTGCCCGTTAGCGTCCGGCATAGTTTGTAATCCGTTGAGTGCCAAATCGGAAAAAATCGGCGCGTAGACATCTTGATTTTGGCTCGGTTCGTTTGAAATGCTGTTGGACGAAGTATTTCCTCGATTGGCAACTCTTTGAAAATACGTCGAAGTCAAACGGTAATTTGAAAACGAATAATTAACTTTCAGCCTTTTTACAACATCTGAAAGTGTTTGCGGAACAACGACGGATTTGTCGGCGACGGTGTTTGAAGCAATCAAAACCTGCAAAAGGACTTCATAACTCGCCTCGGACGGTTGTTTGGTTGGCGTTTGTGCGAAAGAAGTTGTAAGACTTACGAGACAAACGAGAAAGAAAGTTGCGATAGAAAAAATAAATTTCGGCTTGTTCATCAGATTTCTCCTTTAAAAAATAAAAAGGGTTTGGATATTCCAAACCCTTTCACAGACAAGCTGGGATAAAGTTGCAAAATTAAAGTTTAACTCGTTTGAAAAGCGTCTTCTTCGATTTTTTGACCGAAGGAAACGGTTTGAACTTCGACTTCCTCGATTTGTTTATCATTTGCCCAAAGCACCGTGCGATAAGGAACGAGCGTGCCTTGCGCGTAATTGTAATCGTAAAATCGGCGGCGGTATTTTGTATCGCCTTCGGTGTATTCGAGCATCATCACGCGCAGACTTTTCGTGCTGATATAAAAGCGCGTTTTGCGGTTTTGCTTGTCAGTCACGTCGAGACGGTAAAAATCTATGCCCGATATTTTTTCGTTTCCCGCAAGCGCGAGCTTCGATTCGTTTTCCTTGTAGCGGAGAAGCGCTTCGAGTCCGTGCCAAATCTGATTTTCAAAGGCTTTCGAGGCATCTTCGCGCGGCGCGAAAACGGCATCGTTATAGAGTCCGAAAATTTTGTTGTTGCTGAAAATTAAAGCGTATTTCGCATTTGGAAACTCCTGGTCGAAACGAATGCGCTCTTTTTCCAAATTATCGGCACGCAAAACAAGGCGTCCGTAATTTGCCTGTTCGGTTTTTCCTTCGGCATTGACGATGCTGATTTTTCCGCGTTCGACGGTTGTTTTGCGAATCTGATTGAGATTGGCTCGGCTGCCGTAAATCAAAATGGCTGACTCGGCGACTTGTTCGGCGGTCGCGTTTTTGCCCGCCTCAGCCGTCTGAGATTTATTGTTTTGTTTCTCCTTTTTTTTGCCTTTGTCGGAAGCCTCTTGAGCGGAAACCGCCGACAGACCAGTCAAGAGCAGAAAGGCGAGTAGTATAAAAGATTTCGAGCGTAACAACACTAGACTTTTCTCCTAAAAATTTTCTTTTGATTTAACAGTTGCGGATTGTAGCACAAACTATAAAAATCAGCGCATTTTACCCGTTTCAGACTAAGATAATTGATGATTTTTTGGTAAATTTAGATGCTTGCGATAATGTAAAACCGCAAATTTAGAAAGCGCGAAATTATAATCCGCACCGGATTCAGCATAATGAATGAGTAAAATTATGAACCATAAAATTCAAAACCTCCTAGAACAAGCCGGACGACAGGCACGTGCGCTTGAAAGAGGGGGAAGCTCAATAACCTTTGCAAGCCGCGCTTTTTCCGATACAAGCGAAGCGGAAGATTCGTTCAATCATCTGAAACAAAAACTTTTTCACGTCAGAAGCTGGAATGCCGAATCATTCTTGACGAGTTTTGAGCCGTTCGACAAAGACGGAAAACCGAGCCGGAGAAAATCCGCCGTCGGCGATTTCATACGCCTTTCGCTCGCCGGGTCGGGCAAAAACGATTGGGTGAAAATCATCGAAATCACCGAAGAACCGGACGAAGCGGTCGTTACCGTTATGCCTTCGTATAATCCGACCGAAAATCAGCCGGACAAAAACGCGACTTCACATTTTTTCACAGGTGATTCGACCAACAACTTTTGTCTGGGGAAAAACCGAGAAACCGTCACTTTTCACGTTATCGGGCTGGATGAAAAAACCAACACGAATGAAACCGAAAATTTTATCGAAACAGTCAGAAATGTTGCGGTTGCAAATATCGGCTGCTATTTGGGAATTCAAAAAAGCGAATGGAAAATTTTCTGCGAAAACTTTTTGGAAACGAAAAAAGGTGATAAATGAGAAGTGAGAGATAAAATTCGCTTCTCGTTCTCACCTGTCATTTCTCATCTATTACACCGATGCTGCACGTCGCTTTAGTCGAGCCTGAAATTCCGCCGAACACGGGCAACATCGCGCGTCTGTGCGCGGCGACTTTCACAGAATTGCATATTGTCGGCGCGATGGGTTTTCGGCTTGATGAAAGGGCTGTAAGGCGCGCCGGGCTCGATTATTGGGACGAAGTAAAAATTCATCGCCACCTTGAACTCGAAAACCTTTACGAAAAACTCCCTGCTTCACGCTTTCTTTTTTTCACTACCAAAAGCGAGCGGATTTATACCGACTGGGAATATCATGCGGGCGATTGTTTTGTCTTCGGGCGCGAAACTCGCGGTCTGCCGGAAGACTTATTGAAAGCAAATTGGGAACGCTGTCTGACGATTCCGATGCCGAACAAAAACGTCCGCAGCTTAAATCTCGCAACTTCAGTTGGCATCGTGCTTTACGAAGCAATTCGGCAAGTCGGAACAAGCTGATTTTTTTACAAAACTTTACATTGAAAAACTTAGAATTGACATCTTCTCCGCCCGCGATTTCATCTATATAACCGTATAAATGACGAGGAATTTTCCTCTCGAATCGAAATTTATTTATACGGGAGAACAAGGAAAATGAAAAGCATACGAAATTTATTAGTTTTAACGATTGTGATTTTAGGTTTTTCGACGATGGATGTGTCGGCGCAACACTACACGAACAATAACGTTTCACTGCAAACAATTGAGCGCAGAGTTTTCAAGGAGTTGATAAAACTCAATCATTACGGAGTATTCGATAACTTGAAGTATAAGGTTCACGGAAATACCGTAACTTTATATGGAAAAGTCGTTCAGCCGATTACGAAAAAAAGTGCGGAGCGCGTTACCAGGCGCATCGGCGGTGTCGGAAACGTAGTCAATAAAATCGAAGTTTTACCGCCTTCCGGCTTTGACGATGCGGTTCGTTACCGAACTCTTCGGACTTTTTCAAATGACGGCGGAAGTCTCTATCGTTACTTTTTGGGCAATAATCCTTCGGTAAGAATTATCGTTGACCGAGGTCACGTCGAACTCGAAGGTTACGTGGCAAATCGCGGCGATTATAATTTGCTGAACATTTTGGCAAACGGCGTTCCAGGAGTTTTCAGCGTTCAGAATAATCTGGTTGTCGAAAAGGAAATGATTCGCTAATTCATGCTGGGCAAAATTTCCACAAAAGACCGTGCAGAAGAATTCTTCTGCACGGTCTTTTTATTTTCCTCAAATTTACAAGTCTCTTCCGTTTTAATAAATCATTCAAACGACCTTATAATAACTTTTCCGAAAATCAGTTTCGGCAGAGGATTTTCGAGATTGCGGAAAATGCGGAAAGATTCACTCAGCAATTTTATTTGGCTGTCTATTCTGGCAGCGGTCTTAACCATCGCTCTGAAAACGACGGCGTATTTCTACACCGGCTCGATTGGTTTGTTGTCCGACGCTTTGGAATCTTTGATAAATTTGGCGGCGGCGGTCATCGCCTTGCTGCTGATAAAAATCGCCGCCCAGCCGCCGGACGAAGACCACGCCTTCGGACACGACAAAGCCGAATATTTTTCAAGCGGCATCGAAGGAATGCTGATTTTCTTCGCCGCGTTCGGAATCTTTTACTCGGCAGTCCCGCGTCTCGTCTCGCCGCCGCCGCTCGAACACATCGGCATTGGGTTGTTTATGACGCTCATTGCCACGTCGATAAATTTAATTGTCGGGCTGATTTTACTTCGCGCCGGAAAGCATCATCACTCAATTGTTCTGGAAGCCGACGGACGGCATCTGCTGACCGACGTTTGGACTTCAATCGGCGTGGTTTCGGGAATTTTCGTCGTTAGTTTGACAGGCTGGCTGGTGCTTGACCCGATTATCGCGCTTCTGGTTGCGCTGAACATCATTTGGACCGGTTTCAAATTGATTCGACGCTCGGCTCTCGGATTGATGGATACGACGGTATCAAGCGAAACGCAAGAAAAAATAGTACTGATTCTTGATGGCTATGTTGCCCAAAAAAAAATTGATTATCACGCCTTACGCACCAGACAATCGGGCGCGAGAAAATTTGTCTCCGTCCACATTCTCGTTCCAGACGACTGGACAGTGCAAAAGGGACACGATTTAACCGAAGAAATTGAAAACGACATTCGCCAAGCAGTTTCCGATTCGAC
>DATLXD010000112.1:0-23494 GCA_035575965.1 Pyrinomonadaceae bacterium
GGGTCAACGTCGTATAATCTCTCCTTCCAAAAAGTTTTGTCGTTCCAAAAATCTTCGCAAACGGCGACACCGATTTTCCTGCCGTCAATCTCAAAAATTCGGCGCGTCTCGGCGGGTTCAAAATAGCGCGGGTCATCGAAAACGTCGTATTCTGGAAGGAGAGTTTTGTCGGCAAATCCGAGAAGTTTGCCGTCGTGTATCACTGCTGCTGAATTAAAAAGTCTGCGTCCGTCGGTTTCATCGTTTTTGCGAATTGTGCCGACGATTGCAATGATATCTTTTGTCGCATCAATGATTTTTTGCAAAGGTTTTTCCACACATTCAATAATATCTTTGTCAAGAAACCAATCCTGTGAAGTATAGCCGTGCGTTACAACTTCGGGAAAGACAATCATATCCGAGCCATCTCGTTTCGCTGTTTCGATAGCCTGCAAAATTTTGGCGACATTGCCTTTAATGTCGCCGTTCGTCGTGTTGATTTGCCCGATTGTTACTTTCATTTACAGTTCGCCGGTTATCCTCTTTTTTGATGAAAGCAAATTTTCGGTCGTCGTATCCGTTACGCTCCAAGAAGCAGTAATGAAAGACTTTTCTTTGATTTGTTTTCGCTGTTCGGGCAAAGATTTGATTTCCTTTTCAGCAGAATCTTTTTCCAACTTTCCTTTCGTCTTATTTAACTCCTTAAGCAAGACGTTAATTACACCGGAAAGAAGCAGAAACATAATAAAAAGAACCAATATTGCCAATCCGTCACTAACAGCTAATTTATAAAATAAAAAGAAAATAGATAGAATAAAACCCAATCCCACTATTACTCCTAAAGAAAAAGAAGATGCACGATTCACCCAATCCATTTTCTGAAGAGATATTTTAGTATTTGACACTTGGTCGCCGCAAATCCGACAAAAGGTTTGTTCTTCTTTTATTTCATTTCCACATTTTTGACAAAACATCTTTTTTATCTCCTTCATCGCTGATTTTTTCAAGTTTCAGAGTCGCTTTTCTTGACCATTGTGATTCGATTTCCGCGCTCGTTATACTGCACCGCGTCCATTATGTTGTGAATAATCAATACGCCGCGCCCCGACGCTTTGAAAAGGTTTTCCGGGTCGCGCGGGTCTGGAATTTTAGCGACATCGAAACCTTCGCCTTCGTCTTCAAAGGTAAAACTTGCTTCCTTTGGCGAAACGTCGGCGGAAATTCGCACGTTTTTTTCGGGGTTAAATTGATTTCCGTGTTTGACGGCATTGACAAAGGCTTCGTCCAGAGCGATAAAAAGATGCGAATCTTCCGCATCAATCACGCCGAGTTTTTCCACTCTTTTCGTCAAATAATTCAAAACACAGTGCATCAGGGAAAGCGCGCTCGGAAATTCAAATTCGATTTTCTCGCGCAGGTTTTTTATCCTTTTAACTTCGTCAATGTATTGCGCTTTATAATTTAGGATTGTCTCGAAAAGGTTTTTCAGTTCGATTTCGTCGTAATTTTCGCGGCGGTAACTTGTCGCACAAACCTTGAAGGCGCGTATATGTTCGGAAGGTTTGTTGGTTTCGACTTCGGGCAGACACGAATCGTCGTTGTCATCGTTTTGAACGGCTTCGGGAATTTTATCAATGTTATCGAGGTCGGTGATGACAACATCAAATTTTTCGATTTCGTCGAGCGCAATTGCTTCGTCGCGGTTTTTGATGGTTTTGACCGAATAACCAAGCTTTGTAAAAACTTCTTTGAGACCGCTGCTCAAATTGTCATGGTCGTCAATTATCAAAATTTTTCTTTGCATTTTCACCGTTTTCAATTTTCGCCCGTTTCGCCGCCAAAAAATTTACGACAAACCATTTTCCTTTGTTGCAAATAATAACCCAACTTGTTACTTATTTTCTATCTGTGGCGAAACAAAAAGAAAAAATGTATCAGTTCAGTTCGCTTGCCGATTATTCGTTCAAAGAGCGTTTGCTGATTCGCATTTTGGGCTTTGTATTTTATGTTTTTACGTATTTAGTCGGGAAAACCGTTCGTTATGAAGTCGAAGGTTGGGAAAATCTCCAGCAAATCGAGCGCGGCGGCAAAATACCGATTCTAGCTTTCTGGCATAATCGCATATTTTTGGCGACTTATTACTTCCGTTTTCGCGGAATTATCGTAATGAGTTCGCAGAGCTTCGACAGCGAATACGTCGCGCGGTTTATTCAAAGATTCGGTTACGGTATTGTCAAAGGTTCTTCGACGCGCGGCGGTGTCGGCGGTCTTGTGGAAATGATTCGCCTTATGAGAAAAGGTTTTCCGATGGGTTTTTCCGTCGACGGTCCGAAAGGTCCGCTCTACGAGGCAAAAACAGGCACGCTCCTTCTGGCGAAAAAAACCGGCAATCCGGTGCTGCCGTTTTCGGTCGAAGCGGAAAATTATTGGACAGTAAAAAGCTGGGACAAGTTGCAAATTCCGAAACCATTCACGCGGGCAAAAGTTTTTATTGCCGAACCGATTGACGTCTCAAAGGACACGGACGATTCGGAAATGAAAAACAGACACTTGGAATTGCAAAAAAAACTCGATGAATTAGTTGCGCTTGGCGAACAATGGCGGGAAAGCGGTAAATAATTTTAGACAATTTAGACAATTAGAATAATTTATTTTTTTATAATCGTGCCTATTACGAACAACGTAAATTATTGAAGATAATAACCAACCGTAATTCGTTTTATCAAATCAAAATCTTTTGAAGTTTTTCCTTGTCTTTCGGAACTTTTCTTTTCCGGCTTTCGTAGGAAATGTTTGACAGAGCAGATTTAACGCTTTGTTGCTCAAGAGCAAGTGCAGTTGTTTTTTTTGGAGAAACAGCGTTGGAAGCATTAAAAGCAGCGGCAGTCAGCAGTGGCGCAGACCTTGTGAGACGTTGTCGTTCCGGTGACGGAACGGCTTGGGAAGAAATTGTTTCGCAGTTTTCGCGGCGCATTTTCAATCTCGCTTATCGTTTTACGTCGAGCGTCGAAGCCGCCGAAGATTTGACGCAGGATGTTTTTATACGCATTTACAAATCGCTCGACCAATACGATGCTAAACACGGCGATTTGGCAAGCTGGCTGCTGCGACTTGCCAGAAATTTGATAATTGACGATTACCGGCATCGCCAGCGCAACCCGCAGAATTCTTACGCCGACGATGTGGAAAATCATACGTTTCATCTTCGCTCCATCGGCATTTCGGCGCAGAAAGACATCGAGCGGCGCGAACTTTGCGCTCAGGTGCAGGAAGGCATTGATAAATTGTCGGCAGATTTGCGAACGTGCGTTATTTTGCGCGACATCGAAGAATTGAGTTATCAGGAAATAGTGGACGTCTTGAAAATTCCCGAAGGAACCGTCAAATCGCGTATCAATCGCGGGCGAATCGAATTGGCGAAAATTCTGCGCCGGATGAAAGTTGTCAATGTGTAAGAAAGAAAATTAGCCACAGATGCACACTGATAAATACAGATAAGATTTTGTTTTATGACCTATGAAAACGAAAAAATAATAAACTGCTCCGAGTTTGAAGCTGTTTTGACTGATTATTTGGACAGCAGTTTGAATAAGCAAACTCATAAAGTGGTTACCAAACACGCTTTGCGCTGTCCGTTGTGCCACGCGCTTCTCAATGAAGTAAAAGACGCTCTGGTACTTTGCCGCGAGATTTCCGCGCCGAAAACTTCGATGACGAAACTCGAAGCAAGAATTATTTCGTTGACCGCGCCTGAAACATTGATAGCTTGCGAAGAGTTTGAAAATCATCTGACCGATTATATGGACGGTTTTTTGCCTGCTATGGTTTTTCACCGTTGGGAACGCCACGCTGTTTTGTGCGAAAAATGCACGGATTTGCCTGGCGCGGTCGTGCGTTCGATTGCCGCTTGCTACACCTATAAAATGGAGGAATTGCCGATGACTGCCGGCTTACACGCGAAAATTTTGCAGGCGACTATCGGCACAACCGAAGCTGAAGCTGTCAAAGCGTCATGGACAGCACAAATTGCGGAATGGATGCGCGGCTTGAGCTTTCCGATTTCGATTCCGCAGCTTGCGCCCGTGGCGATGATTCTGCTTTTCGCCGTTTTGATTTTCAGTCAGAGCGTTTCTGCCGACAATTCGATTGGCGGAATATATGAAAAAAGTTTTGAAATGGCGGGACAAACCTATCAACAAGGTGCAGAGATTATGCTTGGTGAAACTAAAATCGAATTAAAATCGAATCAAGAACCAATTCAGGGAACTTACGTCAACGACGAGGAAAACAGGTAATGAATTGTGCTTATCACGCCCACAATGTTGCGGTTGGCGGTTGTAACGGCTGCGGAAAGCCTCTGTGTCCGGCTTGCGACCACCGCATTAAAGGTTTTCCTTATTGCCAGGACTGCATTGTTTCCGGTGTCGAACTTTTGCGAAATTACAATCAATCCTCTTATGCTCCGATTATTAAACGACAGACTTCCCCTTTCGTCGCCAGCGTTCTTTCGTTCGTTTGTCCCGGACTGGGCGCAGCTTACAACGGTCAAACATCGAAGTCTTTGATTTATTTCGCGGTTTTTGTCGGACTTTTTCAAATGGCGGTTTTGACCGGGGGATTGCCGATTTTTGTTTTGGGATTTCTGGGAATGTGGCTTTTTGCCGCGCTCGATTCATTCCGCACGGCGCGGCTGATTCGCTCCGGTGTTACGCCGAACGGTGCCGAAGACATTATCGTGCAGAGATTTTCGGGAAATCCGAAACTTTGGGGAATTATTCTGACAATTCTGGGTGCTTCTTTTTTTCTGCAGGCATTTTTTAATATCCGCTTTTTTATCAGAGCGGTTTTGCCTGTTTTGCTTATTGGTTTAGGCATATATATTCTGCGCGATTATATTTTCAAACTCAACAAAGACGGGCAAAACCGAACAAATTACAGCAATCCGGCAAACGCGCCTACGTATGGCAATTCATTTAACGATACGAGTTTTCGCACGGGCGAATTTGATTCGCAAAACGATTTTGCAACTGAAGTCCGCGCTAAGAAGTGGAAAAATAGGTAAGAAATTTAGTATTATAAAAGCAGGAGGATTTAATCATTTTTCAAGATTAGATTGTCCGGTGGTAAGCCAGCAGTTTTGAGAGGTTTTAAAGTTATGCCAATTTGGTTAAAAGCCGCAGGAAAATGGGGAAGCATTTTAGTTATCTTAACTTTGATTATTACGCTTCTGAAACAAGTTATCGCATTTATCGGATTTTTGACGGCAGCCGTAAAAATAATCGTCGTATTGGTTTTTTTAGCTTTGTTTCTCGGGGTCGGAATGATTGTTTTCCGCACTTGGAACGAAAAGCGCAAAGCGCGTGAATAAACGCACAAAAGTTGTTCATTTAGAACAAGCTGTTGCCCAAAAGCTGTTTTGTTTGTTTGTCTTTGGCGGCAGTTTATGATGTTTTTTACTTTCCCCGAACAAGAAATAATTTAACATCAGGTGAAATTACCCCTAAGAGAGTGTTTTGTTATTTAAAGATTCTCGACAAGGATTCGCGTCAGTTGCCCGAAGGCTATACTTTCGTGATTCCACGCAGTTGAAACGCTGGATTTTCAACTGCAGAAAATCATAAAGAAGGAGCTTAAAAGCGTAATGCAAAAAAAGGACAACCGTTCTTATACATTTTTTTTATCACATAAAACGAAAATTTATTCGCGTCATAAAAACATCGTTCATACAAGCATTGTAGGTTTAATTTTATCGCTCGGAATCGTTTCATTAGGATTTTTCAACACCGCGCTCGCAAAATTTAATACGAAATCTCCGGCTGAAACCACGCTTGCCGTTCAGCCTGTCGAAACGGTACAAAATAATTCAAAAGCCGAATACAAATCAATCAATTATGACCGTCCTGCATCTTCAAAAGATTTAGCCTTTGTAAATAACGAAACGGTAACTTCTCTTAAACCATTTCCAATCGAATCGGCAGCCGAGAAAAATCAAATGGAATCCCGGCTTCGTGTTATCGAAACCACGAGCAACCAGGCATTTTTGCCGACGATGTGGGCGCATATTGGCAAAATCAATAACGAATTCGGTGTTCGCCGCAATCCGTTCGGCGCACAATCCTACGAATTCCACGCCGGAATCGATATTGACGGCGAAAGCGGTGATGTCGTCGCCGTGCCTGCCAACGGAATTGTTACCGAAGCGGGCTGGAAAGGCGGTTACGGCAATATGATTGAAGTTGACCACGGCAACGGTTTGAAAACGCGCTACGGACATCTATCCAGAATCGGTGTGCAAGCCGGTGCTGCCGTCGGGCGCGGGCAAGCTATCGGCTTAATCGGTTCGACCGGACGCTCGACCGGACCGCATCTGCATTATGAAGTGCGTCTATATGATAAACCAATCAATCCACGTCGACTTTTACCATCAGTGCCGCCGGAAATTGCCGCATTAAGAATAAAATAATTAAATTTCAAAACAAAAAAGTGTGAGCCGATTAAACTCACACTTTTTTGTTTTGGATAAGCTTTACGGCTGTTGTGAAACCAAAAAACATCCCACGCCCACTGATTGACGTGCGTTCCCTGTGCGTCTCTCACCTTTGCACGTTGTTTGTGGGTTAGAAAGGAAATCATTTATAAATGTTTGGAACGTAGCGCACGCTACAATTTAGGAAGGGTAATTGAGATTTACAAACAATCCGTGATTTCCTATTTATCGTCCTTGAGATAGTTGTAATATCACTGAAGAAAATTAAAAGCAATGTTTTTTCGGAAAAGTCTTCGATTTCAAATAAAACCATTTCCGCGCCTTTTTAGTCTAATCATCGCTTTTTTATTTTCGGGTAGGAAATTGATAGGACATTTCCGTTAATTTTCGGTAAAATTATACTAAAGCTATTCATTAAACATTAAAATAAAAAGGACACTACTAAAACTATGCGCTTAAAACCAAACATTTTTTCGACACTTCTTTTGATGTCGGCAATCTTGTTGTCTTCGATGTCGTTTGCTTTTGCAAAGGTTGACGAAGGAATGTACACGCCCGACCAAATCAGTCGGCTTCAGCTTGCAAAGAGAGGCTTAAAAATAAAGCCTTCGGATATTTACAATCCAAACGGCGGCGGTTTATCCGATGCGATTGTGCAACTGAGCGTCGGCTGCACGGCTGAATTTGTTTCGCCCGAAGGCTTGATTTTGACTAATCATCACTGTGGTTTCGATGCGCTCGTATCGGCTTCGACACCTCAACTGGATTACGTTGAAAATGGTTATAAAGCCGATTCGCGCACCGATGAATTACCTGCAAAACGTTATGAGGTTTCTATGACGCAGCGCGTCGAAGACGTAACGGCAAAAATCACCAAAGGCACGGAAAATCTTACAGGCGATGCTCTCAGCCAAGCCATCAAGAGAAACACCGAACAGCTTGAACAACAGGAACAGGCAAAAGCTCCAAAAGGCTCGACGATTCGCATTCAAGGCTTAAACAGCGGCTATTTTTATTATCTTTATCAAACGATGCAGATAAAAGATGTGCGCGTCGTTTATGCTCCGCCGAGAAATATCGGCGTATTTGGGGGCGACCCGGACAATTTTGAATGGTCTCGCCACACGGGAGATTTTACATTTCTGCGGGCTTATACCGCGCCGGACGGCTCGGTTGCCGAGTATTCGCCGAGCAACATTCCCTTCAAACCGAAAAGATTTTTGACGATTAATATCGGCGGCATAAAAGAAAACGATTTTGTTTTTGTGATGGGTTATCCGGGCAGCACGACGCGCTATCGTGAAAGTCAATCGATTGATTTCGCACAAAACGTGAACTTCCCTTTTCTCTCCGGCTATTTGCAAGCGCGAAGCGACGCGCTCGCCAAAGTCGGCGAAACGAACGAAGAAAAACGTATCAAATTTCAATCGGAAATAGCTAATTTCGATAATTACCGCAAAGTTTATAAAGGCAGCAGCGTGGCTCTCAAACGAAACGACACGGTTGCCGCCAAACGCGCTGAAGAAGCGAAATTTGCCGCTTGGATAAATGCCAATCCGCAACGCCGTGCAAAATACGGCGAACTTCTTCCGGGACTCAAACGCATCTCCGACGAATATTACACGACCGCGCAGCGCGACGTAGTTTTGCAGCGTCTTCCGAATCCGGCATTAACGCCTGTTTTCAAACAAGTCTACGACGCATTTTTAGCCGTTCGGCAAGGCAAAAAATTGACGCAGTCTGAAAAACAACAGAAACTCACCGAGATTCAAACCGCTTACAAGGACCGCGAGTCGATTTACGAGCGTGAAGTTCTGAAATTTTTCCTGAAAATGATTGCCGAATTGCCCGCCAATCAAAAATTCGCGGCGGCAGAAACTCTCTTTAATCGCTTTGAAGGTAAGGAACGCCGTTCAGCCGAAGAAACATTTGCCGAATCAATCGCCGAAAAAGCGAATTTCGATACGCCCGAAAAAGTTCTCGGTCTTTATAGTATGTCTGTAAACGATTTGCAGAAAAAATATCCGAACATCGTCAGTTTTATGACGGCTTTAGCACAAGAAAGAGAATTGCTCATTGCGCGGACTGGTAGATTTAATTCCGAGATTGACCGTCTCAGACTGCTTTATCAGCAAGGAATGGCGGAGATGAAAGGCACGCAACCTTACCCCGATGCGAACCGGACTTTGCGTTTCACCTACGGCAATATCAAAGGCTACAAACCGCGCGAAGCCGTAACATACAGCCCGTTCACGACGCTCAAAGGCATTATTGAAAAAGACACGGGCATCAAGCCGTTTGACGCTCCGCAAAAACTGAAAGATTTGCAGCGCACACGAGATTTCGGTAGATTCGGAGTCGGCGACAGTGTTCCGGTCAACTTTTTATCGACGACAGATATTATCGGTGGCAATTCAGGAAGTCCGGTTTTAAACGCATACGGCGAGCAAGTCGGCTTGGTTTTCGACGGAAACTACGAAGGTTTGGGCAACGACATTTTCTACAATGAAAATTACGGGCGCACGATTTCGGTTGACATTCGCTACGTCCTTTTCGTCACGGAAAAATTCGGCGGCGCAGGATGGATTTTGAAGGAGATGAATATCAAAGGAGCAAGCGCGGCGAGAGCTAAAAGCGCAATTGCCGAGTAAAGAAATTTTCAAACATTATGGACAGGATAGGCAGGATTTATCAAACAAAAATCATATCCTGTTTATCCTGTCCATAATGTTTGAGTTTTCCAATCTTAGTAAGCGAGTTTGATATAATTCATTCCGCGCAAAATGACGCGCTGGCGGCGCACGACACGCTTTGGATTTTTCTTCGGATTAAAGACGTTGAGCGGCGACGGAATCATCGCCGATAGATAAGCGGCTTCCTGTGCGGTTAAATTTGATGCGCTCTTTTTGAAGTAGTAGCGCGATGCGGCTTCCGCGCCGTAAATGTCTTCGCCCCATTCGATGACATTCAAATAAAGCTCCAGAATTCTCTTTTTTGACAAATCCTTTTCCAAGAAATAAGTAATCAGCGCTTCGCGTCCTTTGCGGAAAAAACTTCTTTCTTCGCTCAGATAAAGATTTTTGGCAAGTTGCTGTGTAATGGTTGACGCGCCGCGCTTGAAGCTCGGCATCGGCGGAATCCAATCGTTCGGGTCAAAATCGCCTTCTTCCTTGGCTTCTTTTTCGCCCAGCTTTTGCGCCTCGTCCCAAGCCTTTTGAATCGCGTCCCAATCGAAACCGTCGTGCACAAAAAAATGTGAATCTTCGCCCGCGAGAACGGCACGCTGCAAATGCGGCGAGATTTGCCCAATCGGCATCCAAATGTGATATTTCTTGGCTTCCCTCCCATCGGCTCGGTCTTCCGTCGCCCGTGCTTCCATCATCGAAGTCGCCGTCGGATTCTCATTGCGAAGTTTTGCAGTGTTCGGAAAAGCATAAAATTCATAAGCTAACCAAACAACAACCGCGCCGATTAAAATTAGAAATAATGTTTTTGTCCAATACCACATTCGATTTTAGATTTTGGATTGCTCTAAAACTTTACGGTAATCTCAAAGATTATGTTCCAATTGCTCAACAAACCAAAATTCAAAATTTAGATTCAATCGAATAATCCAAAATCCAAAATCTAAAATCCAAAATCAGAAGGCTTTGCCGATTAAATTTGAAACGATTTTCCCCGAACTCATCACGCCCGGCATTCCCGCGCCCGGATGCGTTCCCGCGCCGACAAAATACAGATTCGGAATATCTTCGCTCAAATTGTGCGGGCGCAAATATGCTGACTGCATCAAGGTCGGCTCGACACCGAAAGCGTTTCCCAGATAACTGTTCAAAGTGTCCTCGAAATGAAGCGGGTCAATATAGTGTTCACTGACAATATGCTTTGAAAGCTCCGGCATATAATTTTCTTCGAGGTATCTGATAATCGAATCACGGTAAGGTTTCGCCTGCGTCGTCCAATCAATTTCGGCTTCGAGATGCGGCACGGGCGAGAGAACATACCACGAATCACAGCCTTCGGGCGCAAGCGATTGGTCTGTCGCCGTCGGACGATGCAGATAAAGCGAAAAGTCCTTTGCCAGCGTTTTACCGACAAAAATTTCATCAAGCAGACCTTTGTAACGCTTGCCCATAATTATTTCGTGATGCGCCATATTTTCGTAACGGCGGTTCGTGCCGAAATAAATCACAAACAGCGACATCGAATATGTCAGCGATTTGACCTTCTTGTCCGTGTATTTTTTGCGAAACTTTTTCGGCACTAAATTTAAATATGTAAAAGCGACATCGCTGTTTGAGATAACCGCGTCGGCTTCAAAAAATTCGCCCGATTTGATTTTTACGCCTTTGGCTTTTCTGGTTGTTTCGTCAATCGAGATTTCTGCAACTTCCGCTTCAAGAAAAACTTTGCCGCCAATGTCTCGAAACAAATCGCCGAGCGCGTGAACCAGTGCGCCCGTTCCGCCCATCGCAAACCACACGCCGAATTTTTGCTCCAGCTCGTGAATCATCGCATAAATTGAAGTCGCCGTGAACGGATTTCCGCCAATGAGCAACGGATGAAAACTGAACGCTTCGCGCAGACGTTCGTCCTTAAAATAACGCGAGGCGAATTTATAAACCGAGCGGTCGGAGCGCAGCTTTATCATTTCGGGTACGACTTTTACCATATCCCAAACTTTTGTGAACGGCTGGTCAATCAACTCAAAACCGACGCGGTAAATCTCGCCCAAATCTTTCGAAAATCTTTTATAACCTTCGACATCAGCGGGATTAAATTTGTAAATCTGATTTAGTAAATTCTCCTTATCGTCGTTGTAATTAAAAATCGTTCCGTCAGGAAATCGAATGTTATAGAACGGGTCAATTTTGACGAGTTTGACGTAATCGCTTGTTTTTTTACCTGCCGCTTCAAACATCTCGTCAATCAGCCACGGCGCGGTGATAATCGTCGGACCACCGTCGAATGTAAAACCGTCCTGCTCATAAACGTAAGCGCGTCCGCCGAGTTTGTCGCGCTTTTCCAAAATCGTTACTTCGTGTCCGCTCGCTTGAAGACGAATCGCTGCTGAAAGACCACCGAAACCGCTGCCGATTACAATAATTTTCATTTTCTATTTCTTAAACTTTTGCTCTGACCTTTTCAATCTTCGGCGCGTCAGTCGTAAAATCTTCGCCCGGATTGATAAATTGATTTTTCTCAAATTGGTATTGCTTGTCGTAAAGCTGCTTATAGCGTCCATTTAATTCAAGCAATTGTTCATGCGTTCCGCTTTCAAATATTTTTCCCGCCTCAACGACCAGAATTTTGTCCGCGCTGCGGATTGTCGAAAGTCGGTGTGCGATGACGTATGTCGTGCGACCTTTTCGCAGATTGTTTAAGCCTTCCTGAATCATCATTTCGCTTTCGGAGTCCAAACTCGATGTCGCTTCGTCCAAAATCAAAATCTTTGGATTTGCCAGTAAAGCCCGCGCAATTGCAATGCGCTGTTTTTGCCCGCCGGAAAGTTTTACGCCGCGCTCGCCGACGATTGTTTCGTAGCCTTTTTCAAAACGTTCGATAAACTCGTCGCAATAAGCGATGCGGCAAACTTGCTTAATCTCTTCAAAACTCGCCTGCGGATTAGAAAATCTAACATTTTCTAAAATCGTGCCGTCAAACAAAAAGTTTTCCTGCAAGACAACGCCGAGATGTCTGCGGTAATCGCGCAGTTTTATTTTTTGCAAATCAACGCCGTCAACCAGAATTCTCCCCAAGTTTGGCTGAATAAAATTTAGAACCAAACTTAAAATCGTTGATTTTCCAGAACCTGATGAGCCGACGAGCGCGGTTGTCGTTCCGGCGGGTGAATCGAATGAAATTCCTTCTAAAACAGGCGCGTTTTCTTCGTATTCAAAGAAAACATCTTCAAACGTGATTCTGCCTTCGATATTCGGAAGTGATTGACGCATCGCATCTTCGTCGTCTTCGGTTGTTTTGTCTAAAATCTCGCGGATGCGGTCGAGTCCGGCAAAAGCGTCGGTAATCTGTGTGCCGACAGAAGTTAACTCGATAATCGGAAACGCCATCAAACCTGTAAAAAAGATATACATAAACAATTCGCCGATGGTCATCCAGCCAGCCATCACGGAGTTGCCGCCAATGAGAATCATTACGACGCTGATTGCGCCGATAACGAGGGACGAAAACGCGCCGATGGCTGAAACTCCGGTCAGAGATTTGGCGATGTTGCGAAACAAGCGATGCGCTCCGCGTGAAAAAGATAATTCTTCGCGCTTTTCCGCTGTGTATGCTTTGACGATGCGAATGCCGCCGAGCGATTCGGTCAATCTTCCAGTAACTTCGGCATTGATTTGATTACGTTCACGGAAAATCGGTCGCAGTTTTTTGAATGCAAAGGCGAGCATTCCGCCGAAGACTGCAAGAACCACGATTGTTACGCTCGTCAGTCGCCAATTCAAATAAAACAGAACGCAAATTGAGATTGCCGCCGTCACGATACTTCCGGCTAATTGCACAAGTCCTGTTCCGACAAGGTTTCTGATACCTTCTGCGTCGTTCATAATGCGCGAAATAAGTTGACCGCTCTGCGTCGAATCAAAATATGAAACCGGCAGACGCTCAATTTTCGCCTGCACGCGCTTTCTCATTTCAGTAATCGCGCGTTGCGCCGCGACACCTAAAAGCTGCGAAAGTATGAAACCCGTTACGGCTTGCACAAGCGTCGAAACGCCAACGGCGAGCGCAATCCATTTCAAAAACTCGAAACGCTGTTTGATAATCACTTCGTCAATCAGGTATTTTGAGGAAGCCGGCAAAACGAGTCCCGCCAGCCGACTAATAATCATTAAAACGCCGCCGAGCGCGAGCCGCCAGCGATATTGCCAGACTAAGTTTTTTGCTTCGTGCCAAGCCTTTGAAAATGAAATGCGTTTTTTCTTTGGTTCTTCTTCCACCATATTTTTATTATACCAATTTGACGATTTTCAACGATTTTCACAAAAATGAATTTTTGCGAGATTAAGTTTTACCAAAAATTTAGTGTAAAATCTTTTTCTATACTTTTTAATCTAAGGCAAAAAAACAATGAACGATTTAAGCAAAAAATCTAATTCGAGCGATACGGAGATTTATCCGTCTTTGCCGCTTACCGCTTGGCAGGACACGAATGACACACTGCATTTATGGACGCAGATTGTCGGAAAAATTCGGCTAAAGCAAACGCCGCCGGTCAACGAATGGTGGAATACGCCGCTTTATTTGTCCACGCATGGTTTGACGACTTCGGCGATGCCGTATAAAAACGAATCGTTTGCGATTGATTTTGATTTTATTAATCATCAACTGCTTGTTCGGACGAGTTTTAATCGAGGTTTTTCAATCAAGCTCGAACCGATGTCGGTGGCTGATTTTTATAAGAAATTGTTCGACAATTTAAAATCAAACGGCATCGAAGTTGAAATAACGGCGATTCCCGACGAACTTGAAAACCCGATTCCGTTTGCCGAAGACACGACGCACAATTCATACGACGGCGAATACGCCCATCGTTTCTGGCGCGTTTTATTAAAAGTTGACCAGGTTTTCAAAGAATTTCGTTCAAGATTTGTTGGTAAATGCAGTCCGGTTCATTTCTTTTGGGGCAGTTTTGATTTAGCCGTTTCTAGATTTTCCGGCAAAGCCGCGCCGCCACGCGAAAATGCCGACCGCATTACGCGCATCGCTTACGACCACGAAGTCGTCAGCCACGGTTTCTGGACAGGCAAAGGTTTTGGCGAAGCCGCCTTTTATGCTTACATTACGCCCGAACCGACGGGCTTTAGCGAGAAACAAGTTCTTCCCGACGCGGCTTTTTATTCAACTGAAATCGGCGAGTTTCTTTTGAAATATGAAGACGTTCGCAACGCACAAAATCCCGACAAAATGATTTTGGATTTTATGCAAAGCACTTATGAGGCAGGCGCGGATTTGGCAAAATGGGACAGAGAAAATTTAGAGATTGATTGGAATAAAGTTTTGAAAGTTAAATAGGAGTTGGTGATGGATATACTGCTTAAAATCGTTTTGGTTATTGTCGCATTTAAAGCGGTCGTCGTTCTTTTTCTTCTCGTCGGCGCAATTATCGCGTGGCTCAACGGTGCGCCCGCTATTCTGCTTCCCGGACTCGGTTTAGTTATTACTACGCAGTTAATTGTAATTCTGCTCTTAATGGTGGAAATTTTCTTAATCGCAATTGCAACACTTATTTGGCGATACATTGCAAAAACTCGCTTGCAATAATTCAAGATTAATTTCTCCTGTTAATATAATCAGATAATTTATGCGCGATATTCCCGTCGGAAACGGTTCTCTGCTCGTTACTTTTGACGACAAATATCAAATCCGTGATATTTATTTTCCGCATGTCGGACAGGAAAATCACACCGAAGGCTTTCCGTCTCGTTTCGGCGTTTGGGCGGACGGCGAGTTTTCCTGGATATTCGCGGACGGTTGGAAACGTAAACTTTGCTATATGTCGGAAACGCTCGTTACCGATGTTAGATTAACTAACGAAAAACTCGGCATCGAAATCGTGTGTAACGATACGGTCGGCAGCCACGATAACGTTTTTCTGCGCCGCGTGCGAGTCGGCAACTTGCGCGACGCAAACCGCGAAGTTCGTGTTTTTCTGCATCACGATTTTCGTATCTCGGAAAACAAAGTTGGTGATACCGCATTTTACGACCCGGAAAGTCTGGCACTCGTCCATTACAAAAAGGATCGCTATTTTTTAATCAATACCGAGCCGCATTTCGACGTTTTTGCGACCGGCAGAAAGGCTTTCCGCGAACACGAAGGAACGTGGCGCGATGCCGAAGACGGCGTTTTGGGCGGCGGCGCGATTACCGAAGGCTCGGTTGATTCGACCATTGGAATTCTTTTGTATCTCGCGCCGCAGGAAACGAAGGAATTTTACTACTGGATTGCGGCGGGAACTTCGCACGAGGCGGTTTGCATTCTGAACGAACTTGTCAAAGCGGAAACTCCGCACAGATTTTTAACTTACACGGAAAATTACTGGCGGGCGTGGGTTAATAAAAACGATTCTGATTTTGCCGACCTTTCGCCGGAGATAATTGATTTATACAAACGTTCCTTGCTCGTCGTCAGCACGCAGATTGACGCGGGCGGCGCGATTCTGGCGGCGAACGATTCGGACGTAACCGATAGAGCGACCGACCATTACAGTTATCTGTGGACGCGCGACGGCGCGCTGGTTGCCAACGCGCTCGATTTTGCCGCGTATCCGTTTATCACCCGAAAGTTTTACGAGTTGTGCGGCAGAATCATTCAGCCGGAAGGTTATTTTTTGCAGAAATATAATGCCGACGGAACGGTCGCTTCGGGCTGGCACGCGGCTTGGGATGTTTTCGGAAAAAAACGGCTCGTGCCGATACAGGAAGATGAAACCGCGCTGGTCATTTGGGCTTTGTGGCAGCATTATGACAAATATCGGGACATCGAATTCGTGCGGCGGCTTTATCGCATCCTGATTATAAAAGCGGCTGATTTTATGTGCGCTTTTCGTGATGAACAATTGAAACTTCCGCTTCCGAGTTGGAATTTATGGGAAGACCGGCGCGGCATTCATACTTTTACCTGTTCGACGGTCGTCGGCGGATTGCGGGCGGCGGCAAAATTCGCATATCTTTTTGGCGATACTGAACGCGGTGAAAACTACGAAAACACGGCGGACGAAATCGTGGTGGCAATGCGCGAACATCTTTATAGCCGACAGCTCGGAAGATTCCTGCGGGCTTTGCAATGTGATGGCGACGGAATTTTTACGCCGGACACGAGCGTCGGTGCTTCGATGTTCAGCACGTTTTATTTCGGAGCATTCGATGCAACCGATGAAATGGTGAAAAACACGATGCGCTCTATCGAAGCAAAACTCTGGATTAATACAGAAATCGGCGGCGTGGCGCGTTTTGAAAACGACGGTTACATGCGCGTTTCCCAAAATGCTACGGGGAATCCCTGGTTTATTTGCACATTATGGCTGGCTGAATACCGCATCGCCGTAGCGCAAGATGAAAAAGATTTAAAGGGCGCGACTGAAATTTTGGAATGGACGGCGAAACGCGCCTTGCCTTCGGGTGTTCTTGCCGAACAAATCCATCCCGAAACGGGCGAGCCGCTTTCGGTCGCGCCGCTCACCTGGTCGCATTCGACTTTTATAGCCGCCGTCAATAATTATCTAAAGAAAAAGCGTATGCTGGAAACCGATTAGATGTTAGTCGAAAAGTTTATTAAAATTTAACATCTCGCATCTAGAATCTACTATATTATGAGAAGAGCAAAAATTTTAGCCACACTCGGTCCGGCTTCCGACACGCCCGAAATTATCGAAGCGATGTTAAACGCCGGTCTGAACGCCGTGCGGATAAATATGTCGCACGGAACGCAACCCGAACACGCCGCAACGATAAAGCTGGCGCGTGAGGTTGCCAAAAAGCTGGACAAACCGCTCGCCGTTCTGGTTGACCTTTCGGGTCCGAAAATCCGCACCGGCAAATTAAAAGACGGCACGGCGGTTTTTCTGGAAACCGGAGCGCGGTTTATTATCACTTCGCGCGAAACCGAAGGCACGGCTGAGAAAGTTTCGACAAATTTTAAGGAGTTGCCGAAACTCGTATTGCCGGACACAAGAATTTTGCTCGATGACGGTGCAATCGAATTGACGATTGAAAGTGTTACTGATACTGACGTGGTAACGCAGGTTTTGAGCGGCGGTTTGCTGGCTGAAAGGAAAGGCATTAATTTGCCGAATACAAAGTTGCCGATTCAATCCTTGACCGACAAAGACCGCAATGATTTGGAATGGGCGATGGAACAAAATATTGATTACATCGCACTCTCATTTGTGCGGCAGGCGAGGGACTGTACGGAAGTAAAAAAACTCATCAAAAATTTAAATAAACGTAAAGTCGGCAGACCGCTGCTGGTTGCCAAAATCGAAAAGGCGGAAGCGATGGAAAATCTCGATTCGATAATTTCGGCAACCGACGGCGTAATGGTTGCTCGCGGCGATTTGGGCGTGGAAACAAGCCCCGAACTCGTTCCCGTCTATCAGAAACAAATTATCGAAAAGGCGGTTCTGCACGATAAATTTGTGATAACCGCAACACAAATGCTGCAATCGATGATTATGAATCCGCGTCCGACACGCGCCGAAGCGTCAGATGTAGCAAACGCCGTGTGGGACGGAACCGATGCCGTGATGCTTTCGGCAGAAACGGCGGCGGGACAATATCCGGTCGAATCGGTAGCGACGATGAAACGCATTATTGACTCGGCGGAAACCGTCAAAACGACGAAGTTGAAACGTCCCGTAAAATTTATGGAAGAGCCGACCGGCAGGACTTCGCAGGCACTCTGCAAAGCCGCCGCGTTTTGTGCGCGTGAGAAATTAACCGATAAAGTAGCAGTTTTTACCGAATCGGGCGTGATGGCGCGGCGACTGTCGAGCGTTCGTTCGGGTTTGCAGACGTTTGCCTTGACCTATTCCGACGATGTGCGAAATCAACTCGCGCTCATTTGGGGCGTTGCGCCGCTGTGCCACGAAGAAACGAACACTACCGAAAAAATGCTCAAGGAAGGCGAAAGAACTTTGCTCGAAGCGGGCGCGGTGGAAAACGGTGAAACAATTGTAATGATGGCTGGACGGCTTTCGGGTTTAGGACTTTCGAGTTCGGTAATTGTTTGGACAATCGGAGAAAATGTGCCGAGAAGATAGTGGAAACTAGAGAGTGAAAAAGTCAAAATTAAATTTTCCTTTCAAGGTTTCGAGTTTTACCTTTGACGATTGCCGCCGGCAGCACTTCATTAAAGCGGCGGATGATGGAGGCGATGAGCGGGGCTTTGACGAACATCTCGCCGCGTCGACGCAAAACAAACCCTTACACGATTCAAAATCTGTTCGGACATAAAAATGTGAAAACGACGGAAAATTATTTTAATTTTTTTCGGAGGTGCCGCAAGCGTTGTGCGAAGTCCGCTCGATTATTAAACTTAAATCGAAAAAGCGCGGACGATAAAATCAATCCGCGCTCAAACGATTAAAATTAAATTTTCTACTCAACCATCTGTTTGCCGAGTTTGTTCGCGTCAAAGTAGGCGTGAAAGCGCGTGATTTTATCACCCTTCGTTTCTAAAATACTGATACCTTCATATTCAAGCTCGTGACCTTTGCTGTTTGTTCCGGTTGTTTTCCACTCAAGCGCGACTGTAGCGTCGCTGACAATCTCGTTGCGAAAAGTCGATTGAACGCGGTCGAAGCTGTCGCGGTAACTTGTCCAAAATTCGCGTACGCCGATGTTTTTGTCTTCGGTTACGACATTGCCGATTTCACAGTCTTCATTGAATAAACCGCAGATTGTATCTAGATCACGGTTGGCTTCCAATTTATGTAATGCGCCAATAAAATCCTTTGCTGTTTTTTCCGTCATTTTCCATCCCTTTTGTTTGTTATTAATAAAATTGTATAAATAGAATCCGATATACAAATCGCTTAGTCAAGCCGCAGAATTTCATTGTCAAACATTAAAATTTAACCGCTAATAATTGTGCGATTCTGACAAAATCTTGCTTTCTCTTCAAATAATATGTTACTTTCTCTACAAAACTTTTCTAAAATTTAACGAGCAAGGGAGATTAATGTGATGTTAAATACACACGAACTTTCTGCACCTGCAGGAACGAACCCGAATTTTGAAACAGGCTCGGTGTTTTTTGTCGGAACGGCAACCATCATTTTGCGTTACGCCGGTTTTACGATATTGACCGACCCGAATTTTCTGCACGCCGGCGACCACGTTCATCTCGGTTACGGTTTAACCAGCGAGCGGCTGACGAATCCGGCAATCAATATCGAAGATTTACCGCCGATTGATTTGTGCGTTTTGTCTCATTACCACGGCGATCACTTCGACCAGTTAGTCGAAGAAAAGCTCGACAAAAACCTGCCGATTGTAACAACCAAACAAGCCGTCGGAGAACTCGAAGCAAGAAGTTTTATCGGCGGGATCGGGCTTGACACCTGGGAAACAACCGAATTTACAAAAGGCGCGGCGCGGTTGCGGATTACTTCGATGCCCGGTCAGCACGGACCCGGAATCGTCGATTTTGCCTTACCCGATGTGATGGGAAGCATTCTGGATTTTGAAACCGAAACGGGAACGCGCACGATGCGTCTTTATATCTCGGGCGACACGCTCGTCATTGACGATTTGCAGGAAATTCCCAAAAGATTTCCCGAAATTGATTTGGGACTTTTCCATCTAGGCGGAACGCGCGTGATGGGCATAATGGTTACGATGGACGACGAGCAAGGCGTCGAAGCAGTTAAAATTATCAATCCCGATAAAGCGATTCCGATTCATTACAACGACTACGACGTTTTCAAATCACCGCTCGAAGACTTTAAACGAGCCGCCGAATCAGCCGGTTTGAGCGAAAAAATCGTTTATCTCGCACACGGCGAAACCTACAATTTTGAAATTCCGGCGAGTCGACAACGAAAAGTTTCCGCTTAATTTTAAACGGTTAAAAAAATGGAAGTGAAATAAACAATTCATTTCACTTCCAAATCGAACTGGCGACGACCGATTTGCCCGCTATAATCGCGTCCGGCGGTATCGGCAACAATCGTCTAGGCGACGCCGAGCTGCTCCGATGCCATTGCCGTTCCTTTGACGCGCGATTCAATCTTTTGAAAAGCGATGTCTCGCGCCACGTCCGGCGAGCCGTGTTTGGGCTTGACATCAATGCTAAAAGGCGAAAAGCCGCAATCGTCAGTCGAGCCGAGACGCTCGACGGGAATGTATTTAGCGGCGGTTACGAGATCGTCGCGCACTTGCTCCGGTGTTTCCACCGTCGGATTGAGCGGATTGATAACGCCGATAAAGCAAACCTGCGGAACTCCGTTCGCGTCTTCGCGGCTGTGTTCGCCGCACAATTTATAAACGTATTCTTTATCCTTTTCACTCGCAATCTGTATCAGAAAATATCCGGCGTTCATCTTGAACATACTCGGCAGCATATCGGCGTAATCTACTTCATCGCTGTGAGTCGAATCACAGTCGCCGCCGGGACAGGTATGAATGCCGATATTTTTGCGCTCTTCAGGCGAGAAGCGGTCAAGCACGCGGTTATTGAGTTCGACGAATTGTTCAAGCATCTTGCGTCCCGTCCACGGATTTCGCGGGTCGTTTTTGCAGGCTAATCTGCCTTCGGTGAAATCAATCGAAACTCGCGTCGCTCCGGCTTCAAAACATTTGCGAATATCTTTTTCGCATTCGTTTACCAAATCTTCCGAAAACTCCTCGCGCGAATAACCTTCGATTTCTCCATCAAGCGGATAAAGCAGAGAGAGCATCGAGGGTGCGATAACGGCTTGTTTCAAAGGCCTGTGCGCCATTTTCATCGCTTCTTTCAAATAGTCCGCTGCGTAAGTTTTATACTTAAACGGTCCGCCCGTCAGCCGTGGCAGCTGCCGGTGATGTCCGTCGGTAAAGATGGCAAAATACTGTCCGTCTCCGGCAAGATTATCGGCGAGACCTGTTCCCGCCAGAGTGTCGGCAAGCGGATAAGTAGCGAAACTCGAAGCGCGTTGCTCGCCGTCTGAAACTATCGGCGCACCGGTCGCTTCCATTCGTTCGATGGAATCTTTACAAGCCGCATCCTGTTCGACTCTCAATTCTTCTTTAGTTATTTTTCCGGCATCGTAATCGGCAATCGCCGCTTGAAGTTTAGCTGGTCGCGGAAGCGAGCCGACTGGTTCGGTTGGTATCGACATTTTTGTTCTCCTTAACTATTTTATTTTCTAAAAACTTCCTCAATTATTTGCGCCGAGACGACCTATTTTTATCCGTGCCGCTTGATAAAGACAACCGGACCGTCAAAGTAAAAATTTAACGCCGCAATGACAACAGAGAAAAACTTCCAAATGTAAAATTGATAATTTTCCTGACTAATTTTAAGAAGTTGTTAGGATTACATTTATAGAACAAATTGCTCGAAACTGCAATGAATGTATTGTTGCTCAATTAAACAGTGGTAGAAACAAAACCGGAAGTAGAAATAGTTTTTACAACTTATTTCTACTTCCGGTTTATTAATTTGTAACGATTTTGCGGATAATTTTACTGATGATGCTTTGAAGCCAGATTTTCGCGTCCCCAGCGCAGCGAAGCACTCATCCAGACGAGTTCATCCAGAAAATCAGCAGCGAATTTATTATATTTTTCATCGAGCAGTTTGCCGCTTTCGTCGAATTTATTCTGCACCTGCGGAAAATTCAAGTCGGCGAAAGTAACGGCTAAACCTAATTCTCTAACCATCGGCACACAGGCTTCGACGCCGCGCGTTCCGCCCCAAGGCGATGCCGAAACACCGACCAAACCCACGGCTTTGTGAATGTATTCTTTTAGCAGCAAATCCAAAACGCTTTTCAAACTTCCCGGATAACCATGGTTATATTCGGGCGCAACGACGACCAAGCCGTCGGCTTTGATAATCGAATCGCGCCATTCAGGGAAATCTTTGCCGATTGCCGTTCCGTAATCATCTTGCGGCAAATCAAAATCGCAGACATCGAAAAATTTTGTTTCAATGTCTTCGCGCTCGTTTATTTTACCGAACAGCCATTTGGCGACATTTTCGCTTTGCCGACCTTTGCGATTTGTTCCTAGTAAAATCGGGAGAAACAACTTTTTTTCACTCATCTTTTTTGGATTCTGTTTGCCTGATTTATTCTGCGCTCAAAACCTGCGCGACGGTTTCTTTTTTCAAACCTTTGCCGCCGCCGCGCTTGTTGTAATCATTCAAAGAAATTTGCGGGTCGCGCCAAGCGTCTAGGTGTCCGACTTGATGAACGCATTGAATCGTGCAGGTCGGCGCGCACCATTTTTCCGTAATGTATTCGCGCCGCATATCTTCGTGCGTGTATTCGAGCAGCGGAATGCCGGGCGTTCCGCGCTGCTGCGAACACCAACTGACGATTCCCGCTTCGTCAACATACAAATATCTTGCGCCCGCGCGACATTTCCACTCGTATTCTTTACCGTCAACGAGATTGTCTTGAAACCAATTCCAACGCGCATAACTTCTCGTGCCTTTCGCCTTGATTTCTTTATAAACTTCCCTTTCGCGCTCGGTCAAACCTTTTATCAAACCATCGCCGTCGTGAATCACGCCGACTGTCGAAGAAAATCCTAGTTCGACGGCGCGGTTGGCGATAATTAATGCTTCTTCGGGATTTGCTACGCCGCCGCCGACAACCGAATTGATATTGACTTTAAATTTTGCGTGGTCGCGCAAGTTGACGAGTTTCGAGTCCAAAACCTTCAAACTCTTTTTCGAGACTTCATCGGGATTGACGTTATCAATCGAGATTTGCAGATAATCGAGACCAACTTCGTTTAATTTTTTGACTTTTTCCGGTTGAAAATAATAGCCGTTTGAAATAAGTCCGGCAATCATTCCGTGATGTCGAATCCGCTCAATAATCTCGTAAATTTCAGGATGCATCATCGGCTCGCCGCCGGAAATCGTGATAACGGATGAACCGAATTCGGCGAGTTTATCAATGCGCTTGAGCATCACGTCAATCGCTACCGGCTCGCTGGTTTTGTCGTATTCGTTGCAGTAAGTGCAGGACAAATTACATCGCCGCATCGGGACAATGTGAACAAGAACCGGATGTTTTGTCGAAGCAAAAGCGCGGACGGTATGACGGACACCGCGCGTGAAACGACTGAAACTACTTGCTTTCGGCATTCTATTCTTTTACTCCAAAAACCTTACGAAAAGTATCAAACTTGAAATTATAGTTGTTAAAATCTTTCTTTTCAAATTTAGCGAAAAAGGCTCTGACTTATTAAGTCAAGAGCCTTCATTAAAATTTAGATACGTTATCAATTAACCGTCAATAATATTTGTGCCTTTTGGTAAGCTCACTTTGAAAATCGAGGGTTTAATTGA
>DATLXD010000113.1:0-5128 GCA_035575965.1 Pyrinomonadaceae bacterium
AGAATTTTGCGCGACGAAGAAGTCGTGCGGATTTACGACATCTTTTTTGATTACAGCGTTTTGCTCGACACAGATGAATTTTTTCGCCGTGTTATTGAAGGCGAAGAATTTCAAAAAACAATGTCGTCCGCTGAATTTCATTATTTGTGCGGAAAATATGTGCGCGAGCGCGAGAAAAAACTCGGACTCGAAAATAAATCTCTGCTCGCCGTAGCTTACGAATACGGCGTGCCGATTTATACTTCGTCGCCCGGCGATTCGTCAATCGGAATGAACATCGCTGCGAAAGAATTGCAGGGAAGTAAACTAATTTTGAATCCAAATCTGGACGTGAACGAAACGGCTTCGATTGTTTTAGCGGCAAAACGCGGCGTTATTCATACGGGCAAACAATCTAAAAAAGGTGGCAAATCTGCGATTTTTATTTTAGGAGGCGGAAGCCCGAAAAATTTCGCGCTGCAAACCGAACCGCAGATTCAAGAAGTTCTCGGTATTGACGAAAAAGGACACGATTATTTTTTGCAGGTTACTGACGCTCGTTCAGACACGGGCGGACTTTCGGGTGCAACTCCGGGCGAGGCAGTTAGCTGGGGAAAAGTTGACCCTGACAAATTGCCGGACGCAGTTGTCGCCTATGTTGATTCGACGGTTGCTTTGCCGATTATTACAGCGTATTCGCTGGCAAAACACGAACCGCGCGAGCCGAAAAGATTATTTGAGCGGCGCGAAGAGTTTATGAAATTACTGAAAAAGGAATACGAAAAATCTACCCGAAGATAATTAAGAAGTCCACACTGCAAAATTCGACAAGATGCACGATGAATCAAAAAACTCGATTCCGGTAGTTTCAGCCACGCAGATGGAGAACGATACTCGGCTGAATATGCTTTACGGTATCGGCAGTATTTTGGCTTCGGCGGAAACGATTGCGCAAACAAACGGAAGCCGAACGCGAAAGGCTGCTCGAAAATGAAAAAGCGATGCGCCGCGAAGCCAAAGTCGCTAGCCGCGCTAAACACGCATTTTGCAAAACGCTCCAGGCGACGCGCAAACAACCGAACACGCGCTTAACTTGATTGTCAGAAACGCGCGTCTGCAGTCAATGCTAATCGAAGACCTGCTCGAAGCCTCACGCATCAGCCGCAGCGAACTGCGTCTCGATATGCAGCCACTCGAACTCGTTCCGATTATCAAGTCAGTAATCGAATTCGCCGTGCCCGTCGCCGAAGCCAAACAGATTTCCATTACCGAACGCTTAGAGCCATCGGCAAATTTTATTACCGGCGATGCCAACCGCCTTAACCAAATTCTCGACAATCTGCTGTCAAACGCGATAAAATTTACTCCGCCGAGCGGAACGGTCGAAGTTTAGCTCGAAAGAGACAACAAACGAAGCGAAAATTACCGTTGCTGATTTAGGGCAAGGCATCAGCCCGGATTTTTGCCGGAAATTTTCTGGCGTTTTAAACAAGCCGACCCGTCGGACACTGGTCATCACGGTGGTTTAGGCATCGGTTTGTTGCTGGCGCGACTTTTGGTAGAATTACACGGTGGCAGAATTTCGGCGCAGAGCGCGGGCGAGGAAACAGGCGTGCTATTTACCGCTTATCTACCATTGCGAACGGTTGCCCCGATAAAAGAAAATCCAGGTTATAACGGGATGGAAAGTATGAACAATCAAGGAAAATTAAGCGGAGTTTGGGTATTGGCGGTCGATGACGAAGCGGATGCCCGCGAGATGGTTTCGTTTATGCTGCAAATAAACGGCGCGAAGGTAACTTCCGCTAAATCAGTGGTTGAAGCATTGGAAATTTTGAGAAATGCAGGCGGACGGCTTCCAGACCTTTTGCTTTCCGATATTAGTATGCCTAACGAAAGCGGCTACGCGCTGCTTGAGAAAATCCGCGCTTTGCCGCAGGAGAATGGCGGACAAATTCCCGCCATTGCGTTGACGGCATTTAATCGTCCCGAAGACCGCCAAGCCGCGCTTGAAGCGGGGTTTCAAAAACATCTCGGCAAACCTGTTGAACCGGATAACTTAATTTCGGCTATTATTGAAACGGCTTGCGCAAAATAGTTCAAAGTTCAAAGTCTAAAGCAAGTTTGTTTTCATACTTTGAACTTTAAACTTTGAACTTTGAACTTAAATTTATGAAATTATTGACCGAATTAAACGACGAAAAACATGAAATCACAATCGAACAGACAGATGAAAAAGTTTTCGCCAAAATTGACAATAGAACATATGAACTCGAAGCCTCAGAACCTGAACCGAATGTTTATCTGTTCAAATACGACAACAAAATTTTTGAAGTTTTCATCTCTTCTAATGAAAAAGCGAATGAGCCTTTTAAGGTAAATATCGCTAATCAGCAGTTTGAAATAAAAATTTCCGACCCGAAACGCTTGCGCGGAACAAGCGCGAGAAACGGCGAAATTGAAGGAATTGCCGAAATAAAAACCGCGATGTCCGGCAAAGTAGTGCGCGTCCTTGCCCATCAAGGCGCGAAAGTCCAAACAGGCGACGGCATAATTGTCGTTGAAGCGATGAAAATGCAGAACGAAATGAGATCGCCGAAAGACGGCGTAATCAAAGAGATTCGCTTTTCCGAAGGCGCAACCGTTAATGCGGGTGATGTTTTAGTAATTATCGAGTAGGTTCAAAGTTCAATGCTAAAAATTCAAAATTTAAATATCGAAACAATCCAAAATCCAAAATCTAAAATCCAAAATCAAAATGTCCGCATTTTGTTATGGGATATTGACGGAACGCTAATGCGGTCAACTCGCGGCGGTGCTTTTAAAGAGTATTTTGCACCTGCGATGGAAGAAATCTACGGAAGTTCGGGAACGCTTGCCGAAATGAGTGTTTCGGGAATGACCGATAGCCAAATCGCTTATGAAGCGTTGAGGGACGGAGGATTTTCGACCGAAGATGTTTTCTCAAAAATTGATGAGTTTATGGCAGGACTCGGAGAAAAAATGGCGCGGTTTGTCAGCGAACAGAAAGAACCTTATATGCTTTTGGACGGCGTGAGAGAAATTTTAGAGTTGACGAGCAAAAATCCGCGTTTTATCAACGCGATTTTGACGGGAAATTTTACCGTCGGCGCGGAAATTAAGTTAAAGCATTTTGATTTATGGAAATACTTTGAAGGTCAGCCGAACACCTTCGGCGAAACCTCGCACGACCGCCGCGAACTTGCCAAATCAGCCGCCAAAAATATCAACCGATTTTTGCAAATGGAATTAAACCACGAACAATTTATCGTTATCGGCGATACACCGAACGATATTGCCTGCGCCCGCGCTTTGGGCGCGAAAATGGTTTCGGTGGCGACGGGCAGAAATCATCCTTCCTCGGAGTTAGCTGAATATAAACCCGACGTTTTGCTGGAAAATTTGAGCGATACAAAAAAAGTTTTGCAGATTTTGGAAACTCTCTGATTCAAGTGCGGTGAAATCCGCGCTCGATGTCCTTCATCGTAAGGCGCAAAATCACGGGGCGACCGTGCGGGCAAGTCGTCGGGGACGAAGTCGTCAGCAATTTATCAATCATCCACTGCATTTTCTCCGGCGTGAGTTTCATATTGATTTTCACGGCGGCTTTGCAAGCGAGGCTCGCAGCGATATGGTCGCGCAAGGTTTCACGCGCATTTCCGCGTTTGTCGCTGGCAATCGTTTCCAAAATTTCGGCAAATAAGTTCCTCACCTCAGACGCGGGCAAATCCGTCGGCACTGACTTGATAGCGACGGTTCTACCCGAAAGCCGCATCAAGCCGAAACCACAGTTTTCGAGTTCCGCTTCGACCAAATCAAACGCAACCGATTGCGCGGGCGTTAAATCAATAGTTTCGGGAAGCAGCAGATTTTGCGATTCGATTTTACGCTCGTTTTCGCCGCGCCTAAACTTATCAAACAAAATCCGCTCGTGTGCAACGTGCTGGTCAATCAAGAGCATTCCTTCGTCGTCCGTCGCAATGATAAAACTTTCGTGAAGCTGTCCGATTGGGCGAATCTTGCTTGAGGATAAATTTTCTACTTCGATTGATTTAGGTATTTTTGCGCCCGAATCAACCAGTAAGGAAGTGCTGAGTGCTGAGTGCTGAACGCTGAGTTGTTTTTCGTCTTTTAATTCGTCATTCGTAATTGTTAATTCGTAGTTTTCTCTCGTTTGCACTGGTTCTTCAAAATCGGTTGAGGACATCGGAATCTCGAAATTTTGCGGTTCAACCGGTTCGATTGATGTTTGACTTAAATTTTCAAAAGATTTCTCATATGTCATTGACTGCTGATTGCCGATTTCCGGCGGCTGAATCTCCAGCGGAAATTCTATTTTCGTCTGTTCGATTTTGTCTTGTTCGGTTGACTGCCCGCGAAATTCGGCGAGCAAATCTTTCGGCTGAATTTTATCGGCAAACTCTCTGCTCTGGACTTTCGGCTCTTGAGCCGCAACAATCCCCGCGTTTCGCAAAGCTGCGCGAATCGCCTCGCCGATAACTTCTTTGACAGCTTCCGAGCGGCGAAAACGCACTTCGGTTTTGGCGGGATGAACATTTACGTCGATTTCTTCGAGCGGAATTTCCAGAAATAAAAATGCGACCGGGTAAGAGCCGTGCGGCAATACGGCGCGAAAACCTTCCAGCAGTCCGCCGGCGATAATTTTGTCGCGGACAAAACGTCCGTTAATAAAAAAGTATTGACCGTCGCGCGTCGTTCGACGTTCTCGCGGTGCGGAAACGAAACCGGAAATTTTGGCGACGAATTCGCGCCCGCCGTCGACCGGCAAAAGACTTTCAATCATTTGCGCGCCGAAAATCTGATAGGCTCTTTCGCGCAAATCTTTGGCGGGCGACAAGCGCAAAACTTCGCGTCCGTTGCCGGTTAAAGTGAAAGCGATTTGCGGGTTGGCAAGCGCGTAATGCGTAACGATACTCGTCAAATGGTAATTTTCCGTCGCTTCCGAGCGCATAAATTTTCGCCGCGCAGGTGTGTTAAAAAATAAATCTCTGACCGTTATCGTCGTGCCTTGCGAGCGACCTATTTCTTTAACATCAACCAATCTTCCGCCTTCGATATAAACGCGCGTTGCAGCATCCGTGTCCGCCGTTTTTGTGACGAGTTCGAC
>DATLXD010000114.1:0-29491 GCA_035575965.1 Pyrinomonadaceae bacterium
GAGATTGATTTGGGCGAAGAAAAACCGCGCCAGATTCTCGCCGGTTTAGCCGAATACTACGAACCGGAAAAACTTATCGGGCGAAAAGTCGTCGTCGTAGCGAATCTCAAACCGCGAAAAATGCGCGGGCTGGAATCGCAGGGAATGATTTGCGCTGCATCTTTGGAAAACAGCGACGACACGCCCGCGATTGCGACGTTTTTGGAAGACGTGAAAATCGGTGCAAGATTAAAATAAAATTACGAAAAAAATTACTCCAATAATGGTTTTTGTATTTTTGATATTTAGTCCTTTAGTAATTTTTAGTCAAAAGAAAATTACCAGCAATAAACAAATTAAATCAGTAAAAAAAATTAAGCGCACTGAAATAGTTGCCAAAATTCAACCTGAAGACGGAATTTGGAAAGAATTGGTTTCAGAAGAAGGTAGATTTAAAATACTTTTCCCAAAAGAGCCTGAAAAGTTAGTAAGAAACAAGGATTTTCCAAGGGGAAATTCTTTTATTGAATACAAATTATGGACGAATTTCAGAAAATATTCAGTAAGTTTTGCGGAATTCGATAATGTAAAATCTCTTTCTAACGAGCAATTAAATGGACTTTACGATATAACGCGCGATGGAATTGTAAAAGATGCCAAAGGAAAACTTTCGACTGACAATAGTTTGCAGGTTGGAAATGTTTTAGGACGCGAAATTACTTACGAACAAGAAAATTACATTGTAATAAATCGTTATTTCTTGAATGGTAATAAATTTTATCAAATAATCACAGTCGTTGAAAAAGAGCTAAATGTTGGAACAAATGTTCAAGAATTCGGAAAGAAGTTTCTTGGTTCATTTCGATTTATTGATTGAGTTTAATAGTTAAAGTTGAATGCAATTTGAATGGGACAAAGAGAAAGCCGCAGGCAATCTCAAAAAACACGGCGTAAGTTTTGAAGAGGCTGAAACTGTTTTCGGCGATTCTTTGGCGAGAATTTTTGACGACGAAGAACATTCTTTTGATGAAAAACGAAACGGGATTGTCGGGCATTCAACAAAAAACCGCCTTTTAATAATCAGTTTTACGGAAAAAGAAAATGATACAATAAGAATAATCAGTGCAAGAGAAACAACACCGATGGAAAAGAGGAAACACGAAAATGCAAATGGATGAAAATGATGAATTATTGCCTGAATACGATTTGGATTATTCAAAATCAAAGCCGAATCGTTTTGCTGCAAAGTATCAACAGATACAGAGAACGGTTGTTCTTGATTCGGATATTGCCGATAAATTTCCGAACTCCCAAGCAGTTAATGAAGCACTACGTTTTTTAGTCAGAGTTACAGAACAGCATCAAACTGAACTTACTCATAAATAAAATTACAATTCTCTGTATTAATGAAAAACATTTTTCGTAAATCGAAAACTATAAAATCCCTTTATCAATCAACAGTTCCGCATTCAGAACAGCCGAACCAGCCGCGCCGCGAACGGTGTTGTGTGAAAGGGCGACGAAGCGATAATCGAAGATGTTGTCGGGGAAAAGTCTGCCGACGGTGATCGTCATTCCGTCGCCGTTGTCGCGGTCGAGTCGCGGCTGCGGGCGCGAAGGCTCGTCACAAATGTCTATAAAATGTTCGGGCGACGAATAAAGTTTGAGCGACGGGAAACTTTTCATTGCCTCCATTACGCCTTCCAGAGTCGAAGTTTGCCGCAGTTTTACTCTGACCGATGCCGTGTGTCCGTCAATTACATTGACGCGAAAACATTGTGCACTGACGGTAAAATCGGCTTTTTCAATCGTTTCACCGGAAAATTTACCGAGAATTTTTTGCGCTTCGGTTTCCACTTTCGGCTCTTCACCGGCGATATACGGTAAAACATTTTCCGTAATATCGAAAGCCGAAACGCCCGGATAACCCGCGCCGGAAATCGCTTGCAGGGTCGTAACGAAGACAGCTTCCACGCCGAATTTTCTATCAAGTGCGGCAAGCGGCGGCGCAAAACACATCACCGCGCAATTCGGATTTGTCAGGATAAAACCTTTGCCAAAGCCACGTCTACGTTTTTGAATTTCGATTAAATCGGTGTGTTCGTGGTTGATTTCGGCAATCAAAAGTGGCACGTCTTCGTCCATCCGGTAAGCGGACGAATTGCTGATAACCGGAAAACCAGCACGCGCGAACGCTTCTTCGGTTTCACGCGCGACGCTCGTCGGCAGGCTCGAAAAAACAAAATCGCAATCAATCGGCGGCTCAATCGGCTCGACCACGATGTCTTTGACATATTCGGGCATCGCACCGGGTAATTTCCAAGCGCACGCCTCAGCATATATTTTGCCGGTCGAGCGGTCTGAAGCGGCAAGCGCGGTTATCTCAAACTGCGGATGATTTTCCAGCAACTGCACAAATCTTTGCCCGACTGTTCCGGTTGCGCCCAAAATTCCTACACGACGTTTTCTGCTCATATGAAAAAGATAAATATGAAGCGACAATAAAAAATAAGTTTAATTCACACGGTGCGAAATTGAAAACGCAGAGAATTTTATTGTTGTTTGTGTTTAACAATTCTAACTTTATCAAAGTCGCACGCCTGACCTCGAAGAACAAAAATTATTTTCAGCAAAAGTGTAATTTTGCAGGCAATTATGCTTAAATAGCTCAACTAAAATAAATTTTTTACGAAAACAATTATGTCCTGGATAGATAGCGGAGAAATTCTTGCTGACATCGGCGAGTTTTTGAGAGAAGACATCGGGCGCGGCGACATTACGACGCAATCGACCGTGCCGCCGGACGTACGCGGTTTGGGTAGATTTCTTGCAAAGGAAGATTTGGTCGTTTGCGGTTTGGAGGTTGCCGAAGCGGTTTTCGCGCATCTCGACCCGGAAAATCCCGAAATCGAAAATACTTTCGACGATGGCGACGAAGTTAAAGCAGGAACAGTTTTCGCAACTTTGAAAGGTTACGCCGACGTATTGCTGGCGGGCGAAAGAGTTGCACTGAATTTATTGCAGAGAATGTGCGGCGTGGCGACGCTGACGCGCCAATATGTGAAAGCCGTCGAAGGCACATGCACACAAATTATTGATACAAGAAAAACTACACCCGGTCTTCGCTTGCTTGAAAAATATGCGGTTACGGTCGGCGGCGGAAAAAATCACCGGTTCGGTCTGGACGACGGCGTTTTAATCAAAGACAATCACATCGCCCTCGCGGGCGGCATCACCGAAGCCATCACGATGGCAAAGAAAAAAGTCGGACACCTCCACAAAATCGAAGTCGAGATTTCCAATTGGGCGCAGCTTCGGGAAGCAATAGAATCAGGCGCGGACATTATTTTATTAGACAACCAAACGCCGGAAGAAGCGGAAAAACTCGTTGAAATGGCGCGACAGTTGAATCCGAATGTACTGCTTGAGGCGTCCGGCGGAATGGATTTAGACCGCGTGCGCTCGTTTGCCGAAGCCGGAGTCGACCTTATCAGCGTCGGCAAGCTAACTCATTCGGCAAAAGCCGTGGACATCAGCTTTAAGATTCAAGCCGTCTGAAATCCGTAATTACTTGGTAAAAACTTTTGATTAAGTGAACTGTTTTGCGGGAATCTCTTCGCTCGTCAAAGCCAGCATTTCTCTGGTCGGTTTCAAAATCGGCAAAAACCAAACCAAAACACCCGACGCAATCAGCGCAATCGTGCAGGCAAAACCGCCTTCGATGCCGTAATCGCCGCCCGTCAAAACGGTTAGACCAGCGTTTGTAACTTGAAAAAGCGGCGCAGTCGTTAACTCTTTTATACCGCTCACCGGAATTCCCAAAATCGCGCCCTGCATCCAGTTCCACATCAGATGAAGACCGGAAACCATCCACAAATTGCGTGTTTTTAAGTAAGCGATACTAAACCAAACGCCTGCCAAAGCCGTGTTGATTGTGGAAATATAACCTGCATTAGGATTGCCCGAATGACTCCAAGCGAAGAAAAGAGATGTCAACGCAATGGCAAACCAGGCAAGTTTTGCGCGGGCAAATGTTTGCAGAATGTATCCGCGAAAAAGTGCTTCTTCCGCCGCCGCACCGAGCGCGAAAACTGCCAGCGAAACGCCCAACGTCAACAAAATCGCCGAGCTTCCGCTCGAATTGTTCGGCTGCAACGCCATTCCGCCAAAAATAATGGCGATAAAAGCCGCCAAATAAATCGAAACAGCGCCGAGAGTTAAACCGAAAAGTAAATCATTCAACCAATTTTTCGTAAACCAGCAGCCAAGTGCTCGAAACGGCAAATTTTCCAGAAATTTGCCGCACATCCAGCCGACGAAAATCGAAAGCGTCAGCAAAATAAAGTTCGGAACGACGAAACCCGACAAACCGCTTTTGTTAAAACCAATTGGCGAGCGTGAAAGAATCGCTTCGATTACCGCGCCGAAAACACTTGAAACAAAAACAAACGCGAGCAAAAAAATAATCACGCGCCAACCGCTCCGAATGCGTCTGAACTCGTTGAAAAAAACTTGCTTCATAAGTTTTGGATTTTACTCTATGAACCTGAAAAACTCTATGAACTTGCGAAATTTATTTTGTGATAAACTGCAAGTATGAGCGAAAATGAACAAAGCCGAATAAAGCCAAAGAAACGCACCCCGCCCTGGTTTCTGGGCGCGTTTGTCCTGGTTTTGCTGACGGTTTTGATTCTGTTGCAATCGTCGAATTATTGGAAGGATTTTGAAATTGAATCCGCCAGCGACACGCTGCTGCTTTACGCGCTTTCTTCGCTCAATTTTTTTGCATTTGTCATCTTCGGATTTATCTTTGTTCGCAGTCTGTTAAAACTTCGCCGCGAAAGACGCGCGATGCAACTCGGCTCAAGAATTAAAACCAAACTGCTGTTGTATTTTTTCGCCATCAGTCTGCTGCCAATTATTGCAATGGCGGTTTTCTCTTATTTGTATACGAATCGCGCACTGGAACGCTGGTTCAGGCAAATTCCCGAAAATGCTATCAGCGAAGCGAGGCGCGTGCAAAACCTGTTAATCACCGACCAAACATTGAAATTGCAGGAAACCGCCAATATGCTGGCAGCCGAAGTGGATAAACGGGAAATTACCGCGCAGGATTTGCAGACGCTGGTCGAAGCGGGAAATTTAACGAAACTCGAAATAATCTCGAAAACGGGCGACGTGATTGCCGCAGGCGAAAAAAATCTGAATGCAGAAGAAAAAACCGAACTCGAAAAAACTCTTAAATTTGTTCACCAAAACAACCTTAGCGAAGCAGCTTTAAGCGACGGAAAATTTTTTGACGCTGCCGCGGCAACACTTTCAGACGGACGAGCGTTGGTTGTCGTGCCGAGTCTGCGTCCTGCCGAAAACGTCAATCAATTATTTGAAAATTCCCTCGTCGAACTTGTAAAATTAAAGCAAGAAGGGGTTACCGTCCGGCGAACCGGGTTTCTGACATTGGGAGTATTGACGTTTCTTTTGATTTTCGCTTCTTCGTGGACGGCTTTTTATATTGCGCGCGGACTAACCGTTCCAATCAAAGCGTTGGCGGAAGGCGCGGAAAAAATTGCACTTGGAAATTTGGCGCATCGTGTTTCCGTCCTTGCTGAAGACGAGCTTGCGCTGCTCGTTTTGACATTCAATCAAATGTCCGCCAAATTGGAGGAAAATTCCGCCGAACTCGAAGAACGCCGCAAGTATATCGAAACAGTTTTGCAGTCGCTTTCGACCGGTGTAATTTCTTTTGACAGCGAAAACCGCATCACAACTATCAACAAAGCGGCAATTCAAATTCTGAAACTCGAAAACGGGGACTTCGCACAATTCGGTTTGGAAAAACTCGTCAACGAAGAAAACCGCACGATTTTGGAAAGACTTCTTGCGCGTGCAAAACGCATCGGGCAGGCGAGCGAGCAAACCGTTTTACAGCGCGAGCATACAGACGGAGGTGTGGAAACGAACGGAAATTTGCCGGTTGTTTTGTCCGCAACCGCTTTACCCGAAACTTTTGACGGCAAGGCGAGCGGAAGCGTGTTGGTTATTGAAGATTTGAGCGAATTGATTGCCGCCCAACGCGCTTCGGCGTGGCAGGAAGTAGCCAGACGAATGGCGCACGAGATAAAAAATCCGCTGACACCGATTCAGCTTTCGGCAGAGCGCATTGCAAAGAAATTTACAAACGGCGACGCAGAAAAAAATTATCCACAGATAAACATAGATAAACACAGATTTAAAAACAAAGACCAAGGACCAAAGACCAAAGCCCAAACTGCAAAAATTATCAAAGACGGAACGGAAACGATTTTGCGCGAAGTTAATTCTCTAAAATCGATGGTTGACGAGTTTTCACGCTTTGCGCGGCTGCCGAACGCTAGATTGGAAAAAGGAAATGTGAACCGGATAATTGAACAATCAGTTTTTCTTTACGAAGACCGTTTTCCAGACGTTCAGATAAAAACGAATTTAGAAGATAAAATTCCGGGCGCGATGATTGACGAAGAACAATTGCGCCGCGCGTTTGTGAATTTAATCGAAAATTCAATCGAAGCGTTTGACGAAGCGCAAGCGGAAAAGCAAATTTATATAAAAACCTTTCACGACGCGGCGCGGGACTTGATTGTTGCAGAACTTTCCGACAACGGAAACGGAATTTCTCCCGCCGACTTTCAGAAACTTTTTCAGCCGTATTTTTCGACCAAAGGACGCGGAACGGGTTTGGGTTTGGCAATCGTGCAGAGAATCATTGGCGAGCATCAAGGAAAAATAAAAGCAGTTTCAAACAAACCGTGCGGCGCAAAATTTATCATCGAGCTTCCGACTTTTATTTAATCGACTCGAGTTATGTTAGCTTACTTCACAATTTGCAGCCGCGAGAAGCATTCTTGAATCTTAAGTAGAATATGATTTCGATCCGCCCAGCCGTTAAAGGCGATATTCAAACTCTTTGCTCGCTCGACCTTATCGCGCGTCAGGAGGAAGAGCGGCGAGAATTTATCCGGCGTGAAGTAGCTGCCGGCACCTGCTTTGCCGCTGTTGCCGACGGAGAAGTTATCGGTTACGGTGTTCTGAATTACACTTTCTACTACAACGGCTGTATAGATATGTTGTATGTGCATTCCGAGCATCGGCGGTGCGGCGCGGGAGCGGCATTATTACGGCACATGGAGTCCGTTTGTCAAACTCCAAAGTTGTTCACCTCGACAAATCTCTCAAACTTGCTGATGCAATCGCTACTCGCCAAACTTGCGTATGAATTGAGCGGCGTAATTCACAACTTGGATGAAGGCGACCCGGAAATTGTGTATTTCAAACGGCTCGGTTAAAATTCGCTTAATTGGTTTTCTTCCGCGCCATTTCCTCGATTACCGATTCAACCGTTTGCGGCGTGATTTCTTGAGCGATTTCTTTGATAACTTTGTCGGAAAGTTTTTCCATTAATTTTTCCGCAATAGCTTCGATAACTTCGGGCGAAAAGTTTACCGTTTCCGGTAAATCTTTCTTTTCACCGAATTCTGCCGAGTCCTTTTTTTCGTCAACGCTTTTCGTGTCGGAATTTTCGGGAATCTCCTCCGTTGTCATTACCTGTTCGGCTGCGGAAAGCGGTTTTTTTTCGAGCGGCGGAATCTCCAGAAGATTCAAGTCATCAAAATCAAAAACCGAAGCGTTTCGAGGTTGTGCAGTCATATTAAACTCCGTATTGTTCGCTGTGTTTTTATTATCATCAGGCATCGCTGAATACTCTGGAGATTTTTTATCGTCCGATGTTTCTTGTGTTTCCTGCTCCGAAACATCCGGTTCGGTTTTTTGTGCGACAGACTGTTCATCCGAAAATTCAAAAATCTTTTCATCGAGCCGCAAAATTTCATCTTCGGCTGAATTTATCGGCATTCGCCGAAAATGCTCACCGGTTTAAGGCTGCGTTTCTACCGAAACTTCTTTTTTTTCGCCCGCACTCGAATCGGCAAAATTATTTTCCGATGTTTGAACATTCGACTCGGAAACAAACTTTTGCGATTCATCTACCGGAAGGCTACCGATTTGATTGGTTTGAATCATCTCGTCGTCCATTCCCGCATCGTCAAATCTTTCAAAATTCACATCGCTCATTATCTCGGAACGGTTGCCCAAATTGGTGGCGGATGCTTCCGTTGCTTGATTTTTAGAACTGAAATTATCTTGATTATAAAATGAGGTTTCACCGCTTGAGCGGTTAAGCAAATTGGAAACTCTGCTCACCAATTGGCGAATCGACTGAAAAGGTTTTGTCAGATAATCGTCCGCGCCTACACGACGCGCTTTGGCTTCGTCAAAAGGCTCGAACGAACCGACCAGCAGAATAACCGGAATCTGTTTGGTTTCTTCATCCTGCTTAATCATTTCGCAAATCCGGTAACCGTCGAACCCGGGCATATTAACGTCAACCATCACCAAATCAGGCGCGAATTCGACAAATTTTTCCATTGCCGAGTTACCGTCGCCAGCGGTAATTACTTCAATTTCTTCTTCGGCAAAAGTCAGGTTGACAACCTTTTGAATCGTTACCGAATCATCTGCTAATAATAATCTACGTTTTGACACGGCAATTTTGCTCCTTATCGAACAACTAAAATATTTAGTCTAGAAAGACTATTTGTCTTGAAAAATAATTTGCGTAAAATATTTACTAGGGTGTTTGACCTCTTTGAATAAACATTCGAACCATTGTCTGCAATTGCGTAGTAGTGAATAGTTTTGGCAAAAAAACGTCCGCGCCCGCCGAAAAACTTTCCGACGAACGAAAGACACAGATTTTGTTCATCCGTCATCATAATCATCGGAATTTTCATCAAGCGTTTTTTTCGACCTCATATGGCGGACGAGTTTCGTGCCTTGAATATACGGCATCTCGACATCAAAAACCGCCGCCCCAAAGGCTCGCCCGATTATAAAAGTTTATACGCCTCTTTGCCTTCGCGTGCCGAGACGATCGTATAACCTTCTTCTTCGATTATTATTCTAAACAGACGCAAGATAGCCGGGTCATTGTCGGCAACCAAAATCTGTTTTTCTTCGCCGCTTTGCTATTTGTTCATTAATAGTCCTTTTTTTTGACGTTGATGATTATTCTATAAAAATATCATCCGTTTGACGAATTTAATCGATGAGGTTGCCGAGTATTTACTAATTTTGCCGCCAGCTTTATCGCCGCCTTCATACTTGAGGCGTCGGCTAAATTTTTCCCCGCAATATCGAAAGCCGTACCGTGGTCAACCGATGTCCTGACGAGCGGTAAGCCAAGCGTTACATTGACCGATGCGCCGAATGACAAGCATTTAACGGCAATCGTCGCTTGGTCGTGGTAACAGGAAATAATCGCGTCGAATTCGCCTTTAAACCCGCGCAGAAAAATTGTGTCGGGCGAATATGCGCCGGACACATCTATGCTAAAATTTTCTCGACATTCCGTAATTGCCGGAATTATTTCATCTGCTTCTTCCGTCCCGAACATTCCGCCTTCGGAAGCGTGCGGATTAAGACCGGCAACCGCGATTTTTACATCTTTTTTTAATAATTTTGATAACGATTGATGGGAAAACTTAATCAGTTCCACCAAGTTTTCTTTTTTTATCAAATCAATCGCGTCGCGGAGTGAAATGTGCGTCGAAAGCAGAATGACGCGCAAGTTTTCCGCAAAAAAACTCATCGCAAATTCTTTTGAATTGGTTAAATGTGCAAGAAATTCCGTGTGTCCGGGAAAATCATAGCCGCCGAGCGCAATCGCCCGTTTGCTAATCGGCGCAGTGCAAATCGCATCGATTTTTTCCTCGCGCCAGAGCCGGACGGCTGTTTCGATATATTCGGCGGCGGCGCGTCCAGTTACGCCTGAATCTTCGCCTAAAATTACTTCGTCCGGGATATTGCGTAAATCGTGAACGGCAATTTGGTTTGAATTGTGCGGAAGATTTTTCGTCGCTTCAACGAAGTCAAACTCTATTCCTAAATCTCGCGCCGTTTTTTTTAAATACGCGGCATCGCCGATAACGACGGGCGAGCAAAATTTTTTTATTTTATCGTCGGCAAGTGCTTTGAGCGTGATTTCCGCCCCGATTCCGGCGGCATCGCCCATCGTTATGCCGACTCGCGTCGAAGATTTATCCAGATTAGATTTTGAGATATTTTCGTTTTGTTTGACATTCACCGAATCATTTTGACATAAAAGCTGCAATAATACCCAAAATACTCAAAAAATTATTTTTGTATTTTGTGTATTATTGCAGCTAATCATTTTCCTGCTTTAAACTTTAATCTGCTTGGCGACGAATAAACGTGGGAACGTTTATATCTTCGTCTTTTTTTACGTCTAAAGGATTGTATGTCGGCGGCATCGTCGCGCCGCCCGCAGCCGCTTGTGCGGTCTCCGCAAACGGTGATAACGATGTCGCTGTTTGTTTGTAATTGTCAAAGCCGGTGGCGATGACGATTATCTTCACATCGTCTTCCATATCTTCGTCAAAGACCGTTCCAAAAATGATATTCGCGTCTTCATCGGCTTCTTGATAAATCAGTGAAATCGCTGCCTCAATCTCGTCGAGCGGCATATTTTTTGAACCTGTGATATTGATAAGTGCGCCACGCGCTCCCTTGATTGAATTTTCTTCGAGCAGTTTAGAATCAATCGCCGCCTTCATCGCGCTGATTGCCGCGCCGTCGCCTGTTCCGTGTCCAATACCCATCAGAGCCACGCCCATTCCCTGCATTACTGATTTAACGTCCGCGAAATCGAGATTGATAACGCCTGAAACGGTTATCAAATCGGAAATGCCTTGAACGGCTTGCAGCAAAATATCGTCCGCGCGGCGAAACGCATCCATAATCGAAATTTTTTCTTCGACTTCTTTGAGTTTTGAATTCGGAATCGTAATAATCGTGTCGACACAGCCGCGCAGTTCCGCGAGTCCTTCTTCGGCTTGCCGCATACGCTTTTTGCCTTCGACCGTGAAGGGCTTGGTCACGACGGCGACGGTCAATGCGCCGAGTTCGATGGCAAGGGCGGCAATAACCGGCGCGGCGCCCGTTCCCGTTCCGCCACCGAGTCCGGTGGTCACGAAAACCATATCCGAGCCTTCCAGAACGTCCATTATCTTATCGGTGTCTTCAATCGCTGCCTGCCGCCCGATTTGTGGGTTTGCGCCCGCGCCGAGACCGCGCGTTAATTGGCTTCCAAGCTGAATCTTTATCGGAGCTTTGGAATCGTTTAAGGCTTGCACATCCGTGTTCACCACAATAAACTGCACGCCTTTGATGCCTGCCTCAATCATTCGATTAACCGCATTGCTTCCGCCGCCGCCAACGCCGATGACGATGATTTTTGCACCCGTTACAACCTCGTCGGCAAACTCCAGCATCATTCCTTTATTTTTTATTTGAAGACCGTTCGTAATCATTATTTATAATTCCTTTTGAAGAAAATTTAATTGTTAAAACTATTTTTATGAATTTCCGAGAGATTTTGCGATTTCAACAAGATATTGTGTCTATGGCGAAAAAGCATACAACGATTTGGGGTAAAAAATCCAGCCCAAATGTTAAATTTATCTAAATTTATCTCGAAAATTTTCAAACCACTCGGCAACCTTGCGCGACGGCGACTTTCCGCCTTGATTTTGCTCGCGGATTTGTAAGCGCATCGAAGCAAGTGCCAGCCCGCAAGCCGTCGCCCATTCGGGACTTTGCACTTCGTCGAGCAGCCCGCCGAAATGTTTTTGTTCCAAAAAACCGAGCCGTGTCGGCGCGTCGAAAACCTGTTCGGCAATCTCCACCATTCCGCGATTAAGTGAGCCGCCGCCGGTCAACACCACGCCGCTCGAGATTTGCCCGCGAATATTAAAAACTTCGTGCGCGATGTGCTGCAAAAGCTCGACGGCGCGCGGCTGCATAATGTCGCACAAAATTTCCTTTGATAGTTGGCGCGTTTCCTGTCTGCCGACCGGTGTAACCTCAATAATTCCTTGTCTTTCTTCTGCACTCATCAAAAATCCGGCAACGCATCCGTAATGATGTTTGATTCGTTCGGCTTCGGGAATCGAAACGCGCAAACCGACGGCGATGTCCTTGGTAAAGTGCATTCCGCCGAACGGAAAAACAATTGTGTGCTGTACCGCACCGCGACCGAAAATCATCAAGCTCGTAAGTTCTTCACCGATATTAACGAGAGCGCAGCCGTATTCCTTATCATCGTCAGAAAGCGTGCTGTTTGCTGCCGCGAGCGGCTCGAGCATCATTCTTTCTTCTTCGAGATCGGCTTGATGAATAGCTTTAACGATATTTTGCCTGCCCGCGCTTGGACTCGTGATAACGTGAATGCGGCTTTCCAGCCGCGACCCGCGCATTCCAATCGGTTCGACAATTCCGTCCTGCCCGTCAATAATAAATTCCTGCGGCAAGCGGTCGACGATTTCCCAACCCGCCGGAAGCTGCATCGCGCTGGCGGATTCGACTGCGCGTTCGACATCTTCAGTCGTAATCTCGCGTCCCGCGCCGGCAACCGCGACGACACCGCTTTTGTTTTCGCCGCGCAGGTGTTCGCCCGAAAGATTGACCGTCGCCGTATGAATCGACAAACCGCTAACGCGCTCGGCTTCTTCGACGGCTTTTTTGATTGATTCGACAACCGCGTCGGTCGTGGTTACAATTCCGCGCCGCAATCCGCGAGATTCAGCCGTGCCGATACCGACAATATTCATCATGCCGTTTTCGGACGCTTCTCCGATGACGCACCGAATTTTGCTCGTGCCGATGTCTAATCCGACTGCTTGTATTTCACGACTCATTTATTTTCAATTACGAATTAAGTCAATAATAATTGCTTAATCGTAATTCGTAATTTTCATTTAGTTAACACGAAATTCAAATTTTTCTTTTTGACTGCTTAAATCAAGCGATTTTACTTCCTTACCTTTTCCCGCTATTTTTTCCAGACCGGTTTGCAGGCGTTTGCCGAAATTCTCTGTGGATAAAATAATCGTTACCGCTTCGCCGGAATCCTGCACAACTACTTGCGGTTCTTGCAAATCGGTTAAATCAACCGAATTGACACGCTTGGCAAGCTCGAAATTTTGCCATTCATCCAGCATTTTCATATAAATTTTCACTCGTTCCTGATTGTTTTTAATCGCTTTGTCCGTTTTATCTTCATTCCATCCGCGCAAAGCAAACGGCGGACGTTCATCGTTTTTTTCGACTGCACCGAGAATTACTGCGTCATCGTCCGCCCAAACGTTGCCGGAGCCTAGTTGCACGACGGCACGCGGCACGCGCTCGTTGACATCGACGCGAATACCGTCGGGCAAAACACGCGAAACGACGACTGATTTGACGAGCGTAAATTTTTCGATGCCGTCTTTAATCTCCTTTAAATCCGCATTCAAAACGCCGAGTTTTTCAGCCGAAGCGCGGGCGATTTTTTCAATATCTTCTTTTGGAATCTTGTTTATGCCGCGAATGTCAACGGTTTTTACATCGAAAAATGCCGCCGCTGTCCCCGTTCGGTAACCCATAAACAATAAAAAACCTAAACAAAACAAAATGCCTGCGCTAAAAACGAGCGGAACAATGAAGTTAGCCAATGTTCCAGAACTCCTTTTTCGGTTGGCAATCGTTCTGCTCGGTCTTTTTGAAGTCGTTCCTATTTTTCGGATTGTTCTTTTTTGTGTTGCCATAATTATTTGAAAAGACGCGGAGAAACGGCGACGCGGCGATTTTTACTCTCCGTGTCCCCGTGTCCCCGTGTCTCCTTGTCGCAAAGTTTCTAATATCTCATCGGAAAGTCGCGTGATGCTTCCCGCGCCCAAAGTTATAACCAAATCATCTGCCTGCAATTCCTCGGCGATTTGAGCGGCGGCATTATCAATTTCGCCGATATACCGCACGTTTTTATGACCGTATTTTTTGATGTTCTCGGTCAAAATCTCGGCGGTTACGCCCTCGATCGACTGCTCGCTCGCCGCGTAAATATCCGAAACAAAAAGCACGTCGGCGTTATTAAAACAAAGCGCAAATTCGTCCATCAATTCCTGGGTTCTGGTGTAGCGATGCGGTTGGAAAACAACCACCGTCCGCTTGCCGCCCGAACCGTTTTTCGCCCCCGCGAGCGTTGCCGAAATTTCCGTCGGATGATGACCGTAATCGTCGATTACCGTGATACCTTTCGCTTCACCTTTGAATTGAAAACGGCGGTTGGCATTCTTAAATTTAGTAAATGCTTCGGCGATTTTCTGGAACGGAACGTCAACTTCCAGCGCAACGGCAATGGAGGCTAAAGCATTATAGATATTGTGTTTGCCCGGAACAGGTAAGTTTATCTCGCCTAAAACTTCGGCGCCTTTCCAGACATTAAAAGCCGAGCCGAAATTATCGTTATAGCGAATGTTATGCGCTGAAACATCGGCTTGCGCGGTCATTCCGTATGTAACGCGGCGGCGTTTGATGTTGGGAATAATAAGCTGAACATTCGGGTCGTCGAGACAGATGATGCACGCGCCGTAAAACGGAACTTTATTGACAAAATCCGTGAAACACTGCACCACGTCGTCCATTCCTTTGTAAGATTCCATATGTTCCTTATCAATGTTCGTCACGACGGAAACCGTCGGATTGAGCATCAAAAAAGAACGGTCGCTTTCGTCGGCTTCGGTTACAAACCAATCGCTCGTGCCGAGCTTCGCGTTTGAGCCGAGCGTGTCAACCACGCCGCCGACAACCGTCGTGGGTTCCAATCCAGCGTGTCCTAAAATCGTGGCAATCATCGAAGTCGTCGAAGTCTTCCCGTGAGTTCCGGCAACCGCCACCGAATACGGCTTCAAAGTCATCAATTCGGCGAGCATTTCCGCACGCGGTATAACCGGAATTTTCCTTTCTTTGGCAATTACTACTTCTGGATTATCTTCCTTAACCGCCGATGAATAAACCACAACCTGCGCGTCGCCGACGCTTTCCGCCGCGTGTCCTTCGTAAATTTTAGCGCCGGCTTTTTCCAGTCGGTCGGTAATTTTCGATTTTTTCAAATCAGAACCTGAAACAGAGAATTCCAGATTGCACAAAACTTCGGCGATGCCGCTCATTCCGATGCCGCCGATACCGATAAAATGTATGTTTTTAACGTGCCGAAACATTTCGATTTTGGATTTTGGATTTTGGATTTTTCAAATTTGCAATCTCAACCACAAAATCAAGTTTTCCTTTTACAAAACAATCTCTATCTTGCCAATTCTTCTATTAAATTAACTGTCGTTTCCGCCGCGTCCCGTTTCGCCAAATTTTTTGCGGAAGTTTCCATCTCCGTAATTTTTTCGGGCTTTTCAATCAATTCAACGATTTCTTTTGCCAGACTTTCACCCGATAAATCTTTTTGTAAAATTATTCGCGCCGCGCCTTTACTGACTAACGCTTCGGCGTTTTTGCGTTGATGGTCGTCGGCGGCAGTCGGAAGCGGAATCATAATCGCGGCTTTTCCAGCCGCCGCAACTTCCGCGCAAGTCGTCGCGCCCGCACGACAAATTATCAAATCCGTTTCGGCAAATTCGGAAACCATATCGGAAATATAACGGCTGACATCGGCATTTTTCCAATCGTTTTCCGCATAACCTTTTTCAACTGTTTCAAAGTCCGATTCGCCCGTTTGATGCGTGATTTGCAATCGGTTTTTGAACGATTGCAAATGTTTTAAACTTTCAACCACCGCCGAATTAATCGCTCTTGCGCCTTGCGAGCCGCCGAAAACGAGCAGGGAAAATTTTTCATTTTCTCTTTGTTTCTGCAGAATGTCAAAAAACTCTTTTCGCACCGGATTTCCCGTAACAATGCCTTTCTTGCCGAAAAACTCGACGGCTTCTTCAAAGGTCAAAGCGGCTTTTGTCACAAACGGCGCAAGCCTTCGATTTGTAAAACCGGGAAGCGCGTTTGAGTCCATAACCAGCGTCGGAACACGCATAAGGCTCGCCATTAAAAGAACCGAACCCGAAACATAACCGCCTGCGCCAACAACAACTTCAGGCTGAAAATCTTTTATCAATCTACGCGCTTCGAGAAAACTCTTCGGCAAAATCAACAAACCTTTTATTTTTCCAAGCAGTCCGACATTTTTCAGTCCCGCGCTGTCTATCAAAGCAAGCTCAAATCCGTTGTCGGGAACAATTTTCGTTTCAAGCCCGCGAGCCGTGCCGACGAACAAAACTTTCGACTCAGCGTCACGCCGCACGATTTCTTTGGCGACGGCGATTCCCGGGTAAATATGTCCGCCGGTTCCGCCGGCGGCTATGATTATTCTCATTTATCTTGCTTAGTAAAGACGCGGCGATAGGGACACGGCAACGCGGTGAAAATCTCCTTGTCTCTGCGTCTCTGTGTCGTATTTTCAAATCACTCACTTCAATCCCGTTTGCCCGCGCTTTCTTCTACGCGGCGGCGTTTCAAATTCGTCATTTTTAACATCAACTTTCAAACCAACAGTTCCGGCATACTGCGATATATTCAACAAAATCCCGACGGCAAAAAGTGTAACGACGATTGACGAGCCGCCGTAGGAAATAAAGGGAAGCGGAATACCTTTTGCCGGAAGAATCGAAATTACGACCGAGATATTAAAAAGTGCCTGTACGATAATTCCCGTAATAATTCCGATGCCGAGTAGCATTCCGAAACGGTCGGGCGCGCGCAAAGCTGCTCGCGCGCCGCGCCACAACAGAAAACCGAAAGCCAGAACGACCGTCAGAGTTCCGATTAAACCGAGTTCTTCGCCGACGACCGCGAAAATAAAATCCGAATACGGATACGGCAAGTAAAAAAGTTTTTGCCGACCTTTTGCAAAGCCTTCGCCCATAATTCCGCCCGAACCGATGGCGTAAAGTCCTTGCACGACTTGATAACCGCCGTCGCCGGAGTTTTCCCACGGATTTATAAAAGCGAAAAGTCGCTTCATTCGCCACGGCGAAAGGATGAGAAATAAAATTCCGACGAGCAGCAGACTTCCGATTGTCAATGTAATGTGCTTCAATTTCGCGCCTGCCGCAAAATAAACCGTTACAAAAATCGCGCACAAAACCATCGTCGTTCCTAAATCCGGCTCAGCCATTACCAACGCGCCTAAACAGCCCAAAACCAGCCCGCACGGCAAAACCGTTTCCCTTAAATCTTCGACCGTATCTTCGTTTTTCGTCAAAAAATAAGCAAGAAAAATCGGCAGAGCGACCTTGGCGATCTCCGAGGGCTGAAATGACATTCCCGAATAACGCACCCAACGCCGCGCGCCGTTAATAGGCGGAGATCCGAAAACCGCGAGCAGCAAAATTGCCGTAATCCCTAAAATTCCATAAACGATTGTTTTGCTTTCATAGCGATGATAATTTATTTTGCTGGTCAGATACATCGCCGCCAGACCCAATAAAGTAAAGCCTGACTGTTTATAAAAATACGTGAACTGGCTTTCGCCCTGCGTTTCCCTGAGCGCAATCATCGCCGACGCGCTGTAGACCATAATCGAGCCGAACACGGCAAGACCGGCGGCAACCGCAAACATTAACCAATCTATGCGAAGTTTTTTTACCATTCTTAAAATCAATCCGAAGTTCAATGTCCAATGTTTAATATTTTAGTTTGTTCCGCAGACTGACCTTGGGCTTTGGACTTTAGACTTTGGACGGCATTTTTGAAAAAAATGCCCCTTTCCTCAAACGAATTGAACATATCGAAACTTGCACACGCCGGTGCAAGCAAAACTGCGTCGCCATTTTCGGCATTTTCAAAACTTTTCAAAACTGCGCCCGTCATCGAATCGGCACGAACGATTTCAGCATAATTTTTCATTTGGCTTTCGATATTGTCGGCATCTTCGCCAATCAAAACGAGTTTGCGAACATTTTCCTTTATCAAACGGACGAGCGGTGCATACGGCGAATTTTTTCCGCGCCCGCCCAAAATTAAAATGATTTTGCCGTCCGTTTCCGCTAACGCTTCGAGTGCTTTTTGGGTCGCGTCAACGCTCGTCGCTTTGGAATCGTTATAAAATTTTACGCCTTCAATTTCCGTTACAAATTCCAAGCGATGTTCAACGGCTTTAAAGTTTCTCAAAGTTTCGCGCATCGAATCGGGCGATGCGCCGCACGCGAGTCCTGCCGCAAGACTCGCCAAAACATTTTGAACATTGTGAACACCGCGCAAATTCATTTCATCTCGAAAAGCCAAAACTTTTTCCTTACCGTTTGCCCGACAAACAAGTTCTCGACCGCGCAGAAACAAACCTTCGTCTAGTTCCTTTACGGTTGAAAATAAAACGATATTTGCCCGCAAATTTTTTGCCCAACTCGCCGTGATTTCGTCGTCGGCGTTTAGAATCGCAAGATCGTCCGCCGTTTGATTCATAAAAAGACGATGTTTAGCGGCGGCGTAATCGGTAAAGAAATCGTAGCGGTCAAGATGATTCGGCGTAACATTCAAAGCAACCGCGACTGCGGGGCGAAAATTCTTAATCGTTTCGAGTTGAAAACTCGAAAGCTCGCAAACCGTCCAGGTTTCATCGGTCGAGCTTTCTGCCAAACTTATCAAAGGCGTTCCGATATTTCCGCCGACTTGCGCGGTAACACCGGCATTTTGCAAAAGTTCGCCAATTAAAGTCGTCGTCGTCGTCTTACCGTTCGAGCCTGTAATTCCGACGATTTGACCTTTCAAAAATCTATAAGCTAACTCGACTTCGCCGATAACTTCACCGTCTTTGCGTTCGACATAACGCGCTGGAACTGTATTTGTCGGAACGCCCGGCGAAATTACAATCAAATCAATCTGGTCAAGCAACCAAGAGGGAATTTGCCCGTCGAGAAGTCCGATTTTTTTTTCTTTCAAAGAGCGTGCTTCTTCCGCCCAATCCGCAATCGACTTTTTGTCGTGAAGCGCGACCGTCGCACCACGCTTCACCAAAAATTCGGCGGAAGCGATGCCGGATTTTCCCGCGCCTAAAACTAAAGTTTTTTTGCCTTGAAGTTCCAATTTCTCACCTTAATTTCAATGTCGATAAACTCAACAACGCGAAAAGAATCCCCACAATTACGAATCGAAAAACAATCTTCGGCTCTTTCCAGCCAGCCAGCTGAAAATGATGATGCAGCGGCGATTGCAGGAAAATGCGCTTGCCAACTCCGGTTTTCGGATTCTTTGTCAATTTGAAATATGAAACCTGCAGCATCACCGAAAGGGCTTCGATAATAAAAACGCCGCCGATAAATGGTAAAAGAAATTCCTGTTTGGTCAAAATCGCTACCGTTCCGAGCGCACCGCCGATTGCCAGACTTCCGACATCGCCCATAAAAATCTGCGCGGGCGGCGCATTATACCACAAAAATCCGAGACTTGCGCCGACCATCGCGCCGCAAAAAACCGTCAATTCAGCTGCTTCCGGTTTGTGCGTGATGTCCAGATATTCAGCCCAGCGACGGTCGCTCGAGACATACGTCAATGCAGTCAAAGCCGACATCGCAATAAACGTGATGCTCGTCGCTAAGCCGTCCATTCCGTCGGTCAGATTCACCGCGTTTGACGAACCCAAAAGAACAAAAATGATAAAAAGCAAATATGGAAGTGGGCTAATCCAGCTTACTGCATCGGTATAATTCGCAATTGCAGTGGCTTTAAAAAACGGAATACTTAGATTCCACGGGTAATTGGCGAAATAATAAAGACAACACCAGACAATAATTGCAGTTAATAACTGACCCAAAATTTTTTGCCAGCCCGTCAAACCCAGACTGCGCTTTTTGACGATTTTGATGTAATCGTCGGCAAATCCGATGATGCCGAACGCAGTCGTCGCGCCCAAAGCCAACCACAAATAAAGACTGTCGAGCCGCGCCCAAAGAAGCGTCGAAAGAAAAACCGCGCCGAGAATTAAAACTCCGCCCATCGTCGGCGTGCCTTTTTTTGCTTGATGTTCCTCCGAAAGCTCTTCACGGATTTCTTGCCCGTATTTAAGTTCGGCAAGTTTCTTTATCACTTTGCCGCCAAACAATAGCGAGATAAGCAGCGCGGTAATCGTCGCCCAAGCCGTGCGAAACGTGAGATATTGAAAGACGTTCAAGCCTTTGTAGAAATACGACTCGCTGCTCGCGCTGTATTGTTTGAAAGCAATTTGATATAAAAGGTAATAAAGCATCTGTTAAATTTTGGATTTTAGATTTTGGGTTTGTCCGCCGTCCTTTGTTTTCCTTTGCCTGAAATTTGAAATCTGCAATCAAAATTAACATCTGCGTTTGTCCGTGTGCATCTGTGTTTTCATTTTTCTAAATTAAAATCTTCCAACAATTTCTCGATAACTCGTTCCGTCCGCACGCCGCGGGAACCTTTGACCAAAACCAAATCGCCCGCACTTATTTCATTTGCGAGAAATTCGCCAGCTTCGGTCGAGTCTGCAAAAAATTTTGTTTTGCTCAAACCGTTTTCCTTTGCGCTTTCCGTCAACTCTTTTGCCAAGCCGCGCACGCCGATTAAAAAATCAATGCCGCTCGACGCAAATTGTTTGCCCGTTTCGCGGTGAATTTCCTTTTCCGTTTCGCCGAGTTCGAGCATTTCACCTGCGACGACGATTTTGCGTTTCGCGGTTTTTCCGTTGTCAACCAAAGTTTTGACCATTTCCAGAAGTGCCGCCGGATTTGAATTATACGAATCGTTAATGATTGTAAAACCTTCGGCGAAATGCAAAACTTCTCCGCGCTGCGCGGGCGGCGCAATCGTTTCGAGAGCTTCTGCGATTTCCCGCGCCGACATTCCGAAACCGAATCCGACAGCCGAAGCCGCGAGCGCATTTAAAACATTGTGCCGTCCCGAAAGTTGCAACCTGACATCGGCTTTTTCATTCGGCAAATTCAGAGCGAAATTTGTTTCACCGAATCGTTCCATTTCAATTTCACTTGCCGAAACGTCTGCTTTTTGCTCAATTCCGAAAGTTATAGTTTTACCTTTATGAAGTTGGCGCATCGCTAAAACGCGAAAATCATCGGCGTTTAAGATTGCCGTGCCTTCCGGTTTCATTCCTTCGACGAGTTCGGCTTTGGCTTTTGCAACATTTTCAATCGAGCCGAGATGTTCAACGTGAACGGGCAACACGTTCAGTTCGACGGCAAAATCCGGCGGCGTGATTCCGCACAAACGCGCTATTTCATTCGACGGCGTTGACATTCCCATTTCCAAAACGGCAGCGTCAAAACTTTTATCTGCGGCGAGCTTTAAAACCGTCAAAGGATGTCCGAGACCGTTATTGTAATTTTTGATGTTTCGCAAAATTTTGCGTCCGGAACTTTGCAAAACGTGAGCGGTTAATTCTTTTGCCGTCGTTTTGCCCGCGCTTCCCGTAATCGCTACGACGGGCTTGTTCCATTCAAGATAAACGCCGTGCGCCAGATTCTGCAAAGCCAAAATCGCGTCGCGGACAAAAATTAAGCGGTCTCGAAATTCTTCTAAAACCGCTCGGTGTTCCGCAAATCTGTCGGGACGCGCCACGCAAAACGCCGCGCCTCGTTCAAATGCCGACGGAATGTATTGGTGCGAATCTTGGAAATTGCCGTTGAAGCAGTTGTTTTGATATTCGGGCTGCGAGAAGGCAAAAAAAACTTCGCCTGCCCGGACTTCACGCGAGTCAATCGCAAACGATTGAACTTCCCGTCCAAGCAGAGCGGGATTGAGTTTGGAAGCGTCCGCGTCCATATATTTTATGACGGTTTCTAGTTTCAATTTACAACACGCGGTCTTTCGGTTGACGATTTATTTTTTGTATCGCCTTTCGACTTTTCTCTATCCAAAATCGGTTTCGGTTTTCCCGAATTTTTCTCGTCCTTCGGAGACTTATTCGATGATTTACCGGTTTCCGCTTTGATTTCTTTCGGCGGTTTGCCGGGAACGGCTTTTTCTCTTTCGACAACCTTTTCCTTTTGAGATTTCCTTTCCGGGTTTTCAGTCGCCTTCCTGTCGGTTTTTTCGACCGATTTGGTTTCAGAATTTTTTGTCGAAGCCGTTTGGGAATCTAAATTCATCGCCGAATCCGTTATCGCGTCCGGTTCGCTCGGAACTTCTTCCTGCGCCGCCGCTTCTGCTGCTGCGATTTCCTCTTGAGTCGGCATATCGTGCGGCACGTTTAATTCAGGCAGAATTTGCTGTGCGATTTCGCGGAAAACCGGCGCGGAAACTTGTCCGCCGTTGCGCAGCGCGCCTCTCGGTTCATCCATCACGACTGCAATAACCACAGCCGGATTTTCAGCCGGAGCAAAGCCAACAAACGACGAAGTGTATTTGCTTCCGCTGACTCTCTTTATTTTAGGGTCGTATTTCCAAGCCGTTCCGGTTTTTCCAGCAGATGAATAGCCGTCGAGCGCGGCTTCTTTTCCTGTTCCGGTCACCACCACTTCGCGCAGCATTCTGCGCAGGCTGGCGGCGGCTTCCGCGCTGACGACCGTTGTCTTTTCAGGCTCGGCGGCGGAAATCACTATCCCGTCCGCTTGACGAATTTCTTTTATAATGTGCGGGCGAACTCTCACGCCGTCGTTGGCAATAGCCGCAAAAGCCAGAGCGGTTTGCAAAGAGGTTACGCCGATTTCGTAACCGATTGACATCGAAGCCAGCGAATCGCCTTTCCATTTTTCCGTCGGGCGCACCAGTCCGCGCGTTTCCGCCGGAAGCTCGATGCCGCTTACCTCGCCGAAACCGAACTGACGAATGTAATTGCTGAATCTGTTTTCGCCGATTTTCAAGCCGGTTTTAATCGCGCCGAGATTGCTGGAAATCGCCATAGCCTTCGTATAAGAAATCGCCTTGCCGCAATGCTTGTCTTTAAATTCGTGTTTGCCGACTTCGATAGTTCCGTTGCCGCAGCTAAACCACTCGTCAGGCTTAATCAGTTTTTCCTGCAACGCCGCCCCGTAAGTTACGAGCTTAAAGATCGAACCGGGCGCGAAGCTGCTCTGCACCGCTTTACTCTTATAATTTTCGGTTGGAAAATCGGCGAAATTATTCGGGTCAAAGCTTGGATAATCCGCCATCGCCAGAATCTCGCCCGTTTTCGGATCAAGCACGATTGCCGTTCCCGATTTCGCGGCGGCGGCTTTGACACCAGACTTGAGTGCCTCTTCGACTTTGTATTGAATCGAATGGCTAATCGTCAAAACAATGTCTTTCGGCGGTTCGCGCTCTTCTTCGGTTTCAGATTCGTCATAAACTCTGCCGAGACGGTCGCGGTCTTGCCATTTCTTGACTGCCGCGCCGCGCAGAAGTGTTTCCTGCGATTGCTCGATTCCGGCTAAACCAACGTCGTCGGAATTACTGAAACCGATAACTTGCGCTGCCAAATTTTTGTAGGGATAACCGCGTTTTTGTTCATCCTTCCAGTGCAAGCCCGCCAATCGCGGCTCGTCATACTTTTTCAAATCAACGTCTTTTAATTCGTCGTTTAATTTCTCGAACGTTTCTTCGTCAACCTTTCGCGCCAGCCAGACAAATCTTTTGTCGCTTTGTTTGGCTGTCTGCAATTCTCTGAAAACATCGCTCGGTTTAAGTTTAAGTGCGGCGGCGATTTTTTTCGCAGTTCCTTCGACATCTTCGATTTCGGCTGGGTCGGCAAACAGAGACTTTGTTTCGACGCTCATTGCCAGGGCGCGTTCCGAGCGGTCATAAATCGTGCCGCGCAGCATTTTAGTTTTTATCTGGTCGCGCCTTTGAACTTGCGCTCGGTCGCGCAGCCATTCGCTTTGGTTGACTTGCAGATGAACCAGCCGCACACCGATTGCGCCAATCCACAAAATAAAAAACGCGACAATCAGCATAAAGCGCGTAAATACCGTCTGCATCGGATTTTTTTTGCGTTTGATTTTTTTTAAGCGTTTTGCCATTAATTTTTATAAAATTTTATTCGAGTTATTTTCGGCTAATTGTGCGCTATTGCAGAAAATTTTTAGTATGCAACGCTTTATTTTACGGCGATCTTCGTGTCTGAGGTTTGTCCGATTTGTCTTTTGTTTCCGGCGATTTTTTGGTTTTTAACACTTCTCCGAGAGACGTTTCGGCAGTCTTTTTTACAACTTCGATTTTGCTGGAAATCGCTTGTTTTACTTTTTCAGCGCGTGGTTTTACTGCTGAATTGAAACCGGAGGGAACAGCGGCAATTTTGTTTGCGGTTTCGGTAAAGCCAATTTTCTTGGCGACTTTTTTGATTTCGGCAGGTGAGAGCGCGATTTCTTTGGCGAGCATAAGCCGTCGTTTGTCTGCTTCGAGTTCATCGAGTTGTCTGCGTAGCCTTGAATTTTTAATACTGTAATCAATCGAGGAAAAATGCTGGCGCGCAGCGATGAAAAAGCCGGTAATCAGAAACAATCCGCAAATTAGCGTAAAAACGCGGTATCGCCACGGAATCGAGTTGCCTCCGCGTTGTGTTTTCTTTTTTTGATCGGTCTGGGAAATTTTTTTTCGGCTCATGATCTCCTCCAAATAGCGGATTTATCTAATTTAACTTCAAGCAAGCACGGAGTTTTGCGCTGCGAGCGCGGGGATTTCCGTCTGTTTCTCTTTCGGTCGGCACAATCGGCTTGCGCGTCAAAATTTCGATTTCCGTTTTCGCGCCGCAAACGCATTGCGGAAATTTCGGCGGACAAAAGCATTTTCCAGACAGTTTCTGCAGCGTCTGTTTAACGATGCGGTCTTCCAAAGAATGAAAAGTTATCACCGCAAGTCGTCCGTCCTTTTTCAAAATTTCCACGCCGTCGCGGATAAACCGCTCTAAAATTTCAAGCTCGCCGTTGACCGCAATTCTTAAGGCTTGAAACGTGCGCGTCGCGGGATGAATCTTATCTTTTTTGCCGCGCCCGACGGCTTTTTCAACTGCTTCGGCAAGTTGTTTCGTCGTTTTAACGGACGCGCCGTTCTCTCTTCTCTCAACTATTCGCCGTGCTATGCGTCTGGACAATCTTTCTTCGCCATATTCATAAATAATTCGCGCAATCTCAAATTCGGAAAGTGTTTCGAGCAACTCGGCAGCAGTTTCCGAGTTTGAATTGGGATTCATCCGCATATCGAGCGGCGCATCAAACCTGAAGCTGAAACCGCGTGTCCGGCTGTCAAACTGCAATGATGAAACACCCAAATCAGCTAAAACACCATCAACTTTTTCAACTCCGACTTCAGCCAAAACTTGCTTAATGTCGGAAAAATTCGAGTGAAAGACATTAAATCTTTCGCCAAAATTACCGAGTCTTTCCTTCGCCATCTCAATCGCTTCCGTGTCTAGGTCAATACCGATGACGCGCGTTTCGTCGTTTGCCGCCAAAATCGCTTCCGTATGTCCACCCAAACCGAGCGTCGCATCAACAAAAATTTCACCCGCTTGCGGCTTAAGCAATCGCAGAGTTTCGGCAAGCAAAACTGGTTGATGTATGTTTTTGACTATATTTTTCGGCACTTTCAAAGAGCAACTATTACGTTTTCAAAGACCAAATTCAGTCACACAAATACACTTAAAGATTTAGTTTTTCAAAAACCCATAAAAATAATTCTGAAATGAATTTCTTAATTTCCGGCGGAAAACCTAACTCGAACCGCCCTTTTCTCAAACGCCTATTGCTAAAGATGTTCTGCGCGATACTTTACCATTGACTTGTGCGGAAAGTGCTTAAAATTCTCCATATCTTAAACACTAATTGTGAGAATCTACCCTTTTCCCAAAAAATACGTTTGGCTGTTTTCAACCGAATACAAAGCATCTTACGATTATTTTTTAAAGTCTGTCAAGGATTATCTACAGATTTTTTGTTTTAATCAGATGCTTAAAATTTTGCGGCTATTGCAAAGGAAAAACTCACGCATTTATATTTAATTTAAAGTTTTTCTTTCGCAGATGTTTGCGGTAAAGTCTATACTCTATTGTTTTCCCCGAATGTATCTCGCTTATGACTATTACCTTCATTCAACTTATTGTCTTCGGCGCGGTTGCGGGCTTTGCAAATGTGCTTGGCGGTCTGATTCTTTTTCCGACGGGAATTCACAAAACTTACAAAAATCTTCTCAAATATGTTTTAGCATTGGGCGCGGGTTTTATGCTTGGCGTAATTTTTATTGATGTTTTGCCGGAAGTAGTTGAAATTTGGGTGAAACCGGACAATGCAAACGTTAGTGAAGCATTGGTCTTTCCGATGATTCTGCTGCTCATTGGTTATCTCTTGACACAGTTTTTTGAACATACTATCGCGCCTCATTTTCACTTGGGCGAAGAAATGCACCACGAACATTTGATTTCCACACGCTCGGCTTACACGGCAATCGGCGGATTGCTGATTCATACATTTTTCGACGGCGTTTCGATTGCCGCCGCCGCGCAGGTTAATTTCCGCGTCGGAATTTTGGTTTTTATCGCGGTTTTTCTGCACAAATTTCCCGAAGGCTTTACGATTGCTTCGATGGTTTTAGCCGCTGGAAAAGGTCTCAGGGAAGTTATTCTGGCAACATCTTTAGTGGGTTTGACGACTTTGCTCGGTGTTTTGATTTTTTATTTTATCGGCGCAAGCGTGGGTTTTACCGTGGCTTACGCGCTTCCGCTGGCAAGCGGCGTAACGCTTTATGTGGCGGCAAGCGACCTTATTCCCGAAGTCAATCATCACGGCGGAAAACGACCGCTCGTTTCGATGTCGGTGTTCGCCGGAGTTGCATTGTTTTTCCTCGTGCATTACGCTTTGAATACGATTTTAGAAACTTAGAACATTGCGATATAAATTTTCGTATCTGATTCAGATTTAGTAAATAGTTTTTAGAAAAAATGAATAGAAGCCTTTCGACGGTAAAATTTAATGCTCTGATTTTAGTTTTGCTTTATAGCTTGTTTAGTTTGCAAGCCTTTTCGCAAACGGCAAGTCCGTTTTCGATAAACGAATCGCCCTTGCCCGCGCCGACCGAGCCGGTGAATGATTTTGCGGGCGTTTTGGATGAAAACACCAAGCAAACGCTCAACCAGCGCATAAAAGATTTCAAGGCTAAGACAAATCCGCAAGTCGTCTTAGCGGTTGCGATTGTGAAAACGACCGGCGAGCGCGATATTTTCGATTATTCGCTCGCGGTGTCGCGCGGCTGGAAAATCGGCACGAAGGACGATGAAAATCCGAGCGCGCTGCTTTTTATTGCAATTGACGACCGCAAGTATTTTACGCAGGTCAGCCGAAACCTGGAAGACGAATTGCCGGACGGCGTTGTCGGACAGCTTCAGCGTCAAAATCTCGTTCCGGCATTCAGACAAGGCAATTACGGTAAAGGTGTCGCGGATACGATTGAGGCTTACATTCGCACGATTGAAGCCAAAGGAAGCGGTCAGCCCGCTAACATTGCAAACACCAAACAAGACCGCGTAGAGAGAGGTTCTGGAGGAATTTGTAACATCGTGACTTGTCTGATAATTTTATTCGTTCTGATGCTCATAATTTTCAGTCGTTTCGGTTCGTCAAACAGAGATAAAAATGACAGAGACCGTTGGGGCGGCGGTGGCGGCGGATTCGGCGGCGGAAGCGCGTTGCCGTGGATTATTGGCGGGGTTTTAGGCGGAATGGGCGGTAACGATAGAGGTTCATCGGGCGGTTGGGGAAGCGGCGGTTCTTCCGGCGGCGGCGATTGGGGCGGCTTCGGCGGCGGCGGTGATTTCGGCGGCGGCGGCGCGGGCGGAGATTGGTAGTTTGATTGCGGCTTTGAATTTGAAAACGGATAAATTTATGAGTATTGAAGACCGTCTGGGAAAAGTTGAAAGAAGAGTTAATACGATTGAAGAAGCTATCCAAATATTATCCGAGTTGGTTATTAGCCACGACGAAAGATTGGTTAAATCTTTGAATAATGACGAAGACCTCAACGCCAAAATTTCTGCGCTAATTGATGCTCAAATCAGAAGCGAAGATAAGTTACAAGCGTTGGCTGATGCTCAAATTAGAAGTGAAGATAAAATACAAAATATCAATTCGGCACTTGAACAATTAACGCAACTTGTTGAAAAGGCTCATTCACGAATTGAACGTTTGGAAAATTAAACTTTGATTTAATAAATAATGAAACATCAATTTGACGCATTTATTGACGATTTGAGAGGGACGCACGGCAGAAATTTGGCTTCGGTCATTTTATACGGGTCGGCGGCGGCGGGCGATTTTGTTCCTAATAAATCGCATTACAACCTGTTGATTGCCCTGCACGAAATCACGCCAAAGGATTTGCGCTCCGCGCAAGCACCGATGCGAGAATGGCACCGGATGGGTCATCCCGTGCCGGTTTATTTTACGGTCGCTGAACTTGAAAGGGCGGCGGACGTTTTCCCGATAGAGTTTCATCAGATGGAAAGTGCCAGAATTTTGCTTTACGGCACGGATGTTTTGGCGGATTTGAATATCTCAGACGAGCATTTAAGACATCAAACCGAATACGAACTCAGAAGCAAGTTGATTCAACTGCGCCGTCAATATATTCCCGCTTCAACTTCGGTTTCGGGTTTGATAAATCTAATGGCGGAAAGCCTTTCGAGTTTTGCCTCGATTTTTCGCGCCGTTTTGATAATTCAGGGATTCAAGCCGCCGGTGACGAAACACGAAATTATTGCCGCGACGGTCAAAGAATTGAAAATAGACGGCAAATCGTTTGAAAAAATCTTCCAGATTCGGGAAAATAATTCATCTAATATGCTCGATGAAGTTTCGGCTAACGCGCTTTTTGCAGATTATATGCAGCAGATTGAAAAGGTCATCGAATCGGTTGATAGAGTTCAGGGTGATTAATTTGGAAATACTATAGGAAAGATTAATGTCTGTATTGCCAAGACCGAATTCCATTTTGGGAGAGTATAAACTTGAACAAAACCCAGCCGAAATTCGTTATGGATTTGGCGAAGGTGAAGTTTCGGTAGTTGATAATGTAGATGTTTCGCATACACAAAATAAGGTTAGTTTTAAAAGGAGAAATTAGAAATGAAAAGAGTAATTTTATTAACAATCGCGTTATTTGCCGTCTTCGGTCTGAGCGGCTGCAGTTACAACGATTTGACAGGCAGACAGCAAGGCGTAAAAGGTAAATGGGCAAATGTCGAAAGCTCGTTGCAGCGCCGCGCCGATTTGATTCCGAATCTGGTATCAACCGCGCAGATGCTCGGCGTGCAGGAACAGGAAGTTTTCGGACAGATTTCCGACGCGCGTTCGCGTCTTTTGAATGCGACGCAAGCCGCACCGCAAGGAGCGGACGGCGACAAAACGCCCGAACAAAAACAAGCCGTTCTTGATGCCAACAATAGCTTTGGCGGTACGGTCGGAAGACTGCTTAGTTTGCAGGAAAATTATCCGAGTCTCCGTTCGAGCGACGCATTTTTGAAAGTGCAGGACGAACTGTCAAGCACGGAAAATCGAATAAATGTAGCGAGAACCGATTATAATCAAGCGGTTACTGATTACAACACGACGCGAAATCAATTTCCCGCCGTTTTAACCGCGAGTTTATTGGG
>DATLXD010000115.1:0-12572 GCA_035575965.1 Pyrinomonadaceae bacterium
TGTTTATCGTATAAAATTCTTGTCTAACGGGAATTTTCAAGTTTCCGTCAACAAAAATTAAAGTTTCCGAATTGATGTTCGGCGCATTTTCTAACCTAACCAGATATTTTGTCAAACCGTTTTCCGCACCGAGATTTTCAAACGCCGCGCCGCGTTTTTCGTTAAGCCATTCGGCGGTTAAAAAATCCTTTATCGCGTCGACTGTTTCGTTTAACGCGCCCGAATTCGTTTGGCTCTCGGCATAAATTTTTTTGCCGTTATGAATCAAAATCTTTTCATTTTCGTTCGGCTGCAAAAAGGAAATTTTGTTTTCGTAATCACAGCGAAGTTTCGCGCCGTTTCGCGCCGTGAAAATTTTCCGCTCCGATTTTTCGTTTCCTAAATAATTTGTCAAAACGATTTCCGCTTGGTAAACGTCCGGTTCTTTAGTAGAAAAGGGAACGGCGGATTTTGATTCTTCCGTCGCAGAAGGCGCATATGAAGCATTGGCGTTTTGATTTTCCGCGCTTCGCCAAAAGCTGCAAGAAGAAGCAAAAAGCAAAGTGAAACCGACAAAAATTTTGATTGATTCGGGCAAAAACATCGGCAAAGTGAGATTTTAACATTTTCCGTTTGCCGTTTGCTATTTACCGAATTATTAACTCGACGGTAAAAATTCGCTTTATTCGTTTGAATTCTATTTTTTTCTTTTTTGCTTTGCTAAACTCGAACTATGGCGGAAACGGAAAACGATTTAGCAACACAGAAAAAACAGACATTGACAGGTTTAGCCCGCAGGTTAGGCAAACTTCCGAACGACAAAAAAATGATTGCGCTGGAAATGAGCGCGGCTCTGGCGGGCGTTTCCCTGAGAGTCAGCCGCGAATTTGTCGAAGCCGTGTCGAAGGCGGCGAAGATTTTATCAGCCGATGATATTAGAAATTGGGCGGAAATGGGACGCAGACTTGCAATGACAAACGCCGATTCGGGCGCAAACTTTTTCATCGGCGGCGTAAATGATTTGAAGAAAGTCCCCGAAAAAGCGCGTCCGCTCGTTTTTCAAATCTGCACGCGCCAGCTTGTTTTATCCGGCTCGATTTCGGTGGAAACTTTTCATTTGATTCCGACTCTGGCTAAGGAAATCGGCGACGACAAACTCTTTACCGAGATTTTGCAGCTTGCATCGGAAATCGCCGGACGCTCCGCCAAACACAGCGCGGATTTTCTGCAAAAAACTCCGAAAATAGCTGAAACATTAATGAAATTCGACGACGGCAAATCAAAGGTTGCCAAATCTGTGATTGCCTTAGCTGCGCATTTTGCCAATCGGACAGGCGGAATGACAGCGGATTTGTGGCAGATTTTGCCGGACGCGCTCGAAAAACTTTCCGCTGACGAAGCAGTTAAATTAACACAAAAAGCATCGGAGTTTCTCGAATTTGGCGGAAGCGTAACGCTGCATTTCACGAGCGCAGGCGGCGATGTTTTGCGCGGCATCGGCGAAGCGTTTGACGATTGGCACGAAGTTTTACTCAAAATCGCCCGCAGTGGAAACGCGATTTTGATTTCGTTTATTCGCGCAAGTCCAAAGTTTTTCGCGGGCATTTTGACTTTGCGGAAAAAGCGGGAAGTTATCCAAATGGCGCAAAAGGTTTTGCAATTGGTAAGTGAAATCGCCGAAACCGATGCAGAATCCGCGCTCGCGGCGTTTCGTTCCAGCCCGACCGCTTTGAGAAAAGTTTCGCTTCCTCAGTTTGAGGAATGGGTTGAAACGGGTCTGGTGAAAAACGAAGGCGAAAACGCGAAGGCGCGGAAAAGTTATTTCGCGCTCGAAACCAGAAACAGTAACGCGCTTCTTCGAGAATCTCGGACAGGCTTGCCGCTCGAGGCGGTTCAGACCGTTTTAAGAATTTATATCGAAGGCTTGACCGGTAAGGAAGTGGAAATCGCGCCGCTTACGGCAATGCCGCAGGAATCGCGCATTGGCGACGGCAAAACGATTTATTTGCCGTCAACCGTAGCGGAATTCGGCAATGACGAGATGGATTTCCGGCTTTACAAAGTTCTCGCGGCGCACGGCGCGGGACAAATCGAATTCGGAACTTATGAAAAGGATTCCGAGGATTTGAAAGCCGCTTTCACGGAACTTTCCGCGTTGTATGAAGCGACCGCCGAGCAAACCGACGCTTTTTCGCTCGCCGGTTATATCGAAGACGTACAAAAAGGCGAACGCGCTTTGTCCGAAGAAGAAACGGCGAAAGAATTCAAAAAATCGAAAAGAAAATTGCCTAAAAACTCTGATTATAAAACGGTTTTGCAAGTTTTCCCTGAACCGTCGCTGGCGAAAAAGATTTTCGGCACAATGGAAAATGCAAGAATTGATAATCGTCTGCGGCAAACTTATCGCGGACTTCGCAAAGATTTGGATTTGATGCAATCTCATTTAAGAGAAAAGCGTCCCTATATTTTCGATTTGCCGATGTATCAAGTTCCGTTCGAGCTGCTGTTTCAAATAACTCTGTGCGGCGGCGCAACCGACGATGCCAGACAATTTTACGGGCAAATTGTGTCGGAAATCGAAACGGTCATCGAATCTTATTTGTCCGAAAAATCGGCGACGGTTGCCGACGCTGTTGTGGCGACGAGCCGCGTTTATGCGCTTTTTCAAACTATCACGGCGGAACAGCAACAAGCGGAAACCGAAGAAAACGAGGACGAGAAAGGCGAGTATCAATATGAAGATAAAAATTCGGCGGAATCGGTTTTAGAATCGCAGGTCAGGCGCGAGCAAAAGCCGAAGAAAAATGAAGACGTGCGCGATTTGTTCAACGCCTGGAACAGCGACGAAGACGACGGCGAACCGGACGACCTTCAGGGCACGGAGGCTTGGTCGCATAACGAAATGCCGGAACAGCCTTTGGAATCTGGCGATTTGGCTTTTGCATACGACGAATGGGACAAGGACTTGTCGGATTTTCGCACCGCTTGGTGTCGCGTCATCGAGAAAAAAGTTCATCAAGGCGACAGAAATTTTGTCGAATTAGCGCGAAGTCGTTATCGCGGTCAGATTTCCTCGATTCGCCATCAATTTCAATTGATGAAACCGGAAAACCTTGCCAAAATTAACCGCGAACTCGACGGCGAAGATTACGATTTGAACGCGCTGATTGATTATGTCGTAGATAAAAAAGCCGACGGACAGCAATCGGAAAGAATCTACACAAAGCGTCTGCGAAAACAGCGCGACGTTGCCGTTTCGATTCTGCTCGACCAATCTTCTTCGACCGCGCGAACAATCACGCGCAATCCGCTACAGCCTTATACGCATCCCGGACGCAGAATTATCGAAATCGAAAAGGAAGGCTTGGTTTTGATGAGCGAAGCACTCGAAGCCGTTGGCGATGTCTATTCAATCAACGGTTTTACATCTGAAGGCAGACGCAACGTGAAATTCTACGTCGTCAAAGATTTTGACGAAAAGTATTCGGACGAAATTGAAAAACGCATCGGCGGAATTACATTTCAAAACAACACTCGCTTGGGCGCGGCAATTCGTCACGCTTCCGCCAAACTCCTTCGCCAAGATTCGCGCACGAAATTATTGATAATTTTAACTGACGGCAGACCTTACGACCACGATTACGGCGACGCGCGTTACGCCCGCGAAGACGTACGCGAAGCCTTAACCGAAGCAAAAATGCAAGGCATTACGCCCTTTTGCATCACGGTTGATAAAGATTCCGAGTTTGAATTAAAAGATTTATACGGCGACGTCGGCTATACGGTTATTGACGACATTTTATCTTTGCCGGAGAGAATGCCGAATATATACCGGCGGTTGACAAGTTGACTTTGAATACTCCCTTTTACATAACGCAAACGTCATTTTCCCTGCATTCTCTTTATTTGACATTTGTAGATTCATCTCTGTATAAAAATTATGTTAACTTCCTGATTCTGAATTTTACAGCGACTAGACAAGAGAGACGCGGCAAAATTAAACTAAAAACTTTATTAAATCAAACAATTTTTATTATACGGAGATTAAACAATTTTATGGCACTTTCGGCAAACGATATGCGTAAGGGAATGGTAATAGTTTTTGAAGGTGCGCCGTGCAAGGTAATGGAATTCAGGCATCACACGCCCGGCAACCTTCGCGCGATGGTGCAGGCGCGGCTCAGAAATTTGAAAACCGGAAGTTCTTTTGAACATCGCTTTCGCTCAAACGACACGCTCGAAAAAGCGTCGCTCGAACAACACGATATGGATTATCTTTATTCGGACGGCGCGCAGCATCATTTTATGAATACGGAAACTTATGAGCAAATCGCTATGTCGGCGGACGATTTGGGCGATGCGGCGCAGTGGCTGATGCCGGGCTTGAAGATAGAAGTCGAATTTTACGAAGGTTCACCGATGGGCGTGAAACTGCCCGATTCGATGGAGCTTCTTGTAACCCGAACCGACCCGGTTTTAAAGGGTGCAACCGTTTCAAATTCAAACAAACCCGCAACATTGGAAAACGGCGTGGCGATCACCGTCCCGCCTTTTATCGTTGAAGGCGAGCGCATTCGCGTCAATCCGACCGAAGCGAGATATATGGAGCGCGTAAAATAAAATAAGTTCAAAGTTGAAAGTTTAAGGTTCAAAGTTTGCTAATCCTTGACCTTGAACTTTGAACCTTGAACTTTCAACTATGTTCCTAATATACAATTTCTTTCTAACAATTGGTTATCTGCTGCTGCTTCCACGCTTTCTCTTTGACTTAGTGCGAAAAGGAAAATACGCGGCGGGCGTTTGGCAGAGATTAGGACATTTGCCTGAATTCGAGCCGAGCGAAAAACCTGTTCTGTGGCTGCACTGTGTTTCAGTCGGCGAAACGCAAGCCGCTCGTCCGTTCGTCAAAAGAATTCTCGAAAGCTATCCCGAATATCGTCTCGTCGTTTCCACCACGACGAACACAGGTCAGAAACTCGCTGAGGAAATTTTCTCATGCGACGCGGAACTCGTTTTTTATTTTCCGCTCGATTGGAAATTTACCGTACGCCGCGTTTTGCAACAAATCAAACCGACAGTCGTTTTGCTGATGGAAACTGAGCTTTGGTTTAATTTTTTGCGCGAAGCACGAAGGAGCGGAGCAAAAATTGCCATCGTCAACGGGCGACTTTCTGAAAAATCGGTTAATCGTTATCTGCGAATCAGAAAATTTATGCAGTTGGTTTTGCATTGTGTCGATTTGGCGTTAATGCAGGAAGACAAGGACGCAAAACGCATTTCCCAACTCGGAATTCGCGCCGGAAAAATAAAAGTTACCGGCAATATCAAATATGATTTGCAGTTTGACGAAGCGGAAAGCGAATTGACGAAACAATTTCGCCAAAGATTCGGGTTTAGTGAAAATGCGCCTTTAATTGTCGCGGCAAGCACGCACGCGCCGGAGGAAAGGTGGATTTTGCAGGCGTTCAAAACGGTTTGGAAAAATTCCGAAGGCAATCTGCCGCGCTTGTTGATTGCACCGCGTCATCCTGAAAGGTTCGCCGAAGTCGAAAAATTGGTAAAGGAATCGGGTTTCGATTGGGTAAAGCGTTCGGAAAAAGCGTCGGAAAGAGATAAAACGGCAGAAATAATTTTGCTCGACAGCATCGGCGAACTTCGCGCCGCGTTTCCTTTGGCGGAAATCGTTTTTGTCGGCGGAAGTTTAATTTCGCACGGCGGACAAAATGTTTTAGAACCTGCGAACGCGCGAAAAGCGATTATGACCGGCTTTTACACGGCGAATTTTGAGGCGATTACAAAGGAATTTTTAGAACAGGATGCGCTTGTTCAACTACCGAAACTCGACGGGAAACGAGTTTCGGAAAGTCTTGCCGAATTTCTCTCCGCTCTGCTCAATGACGGGGAACTGCGTCAAACATTGGCTAATAACGCTTATAACGTGATGCGAAGAAATCGCGGCGCAACCGAAAAAACCGTCGAATATCTCAAACCACTTCTCGAAACCCGCAACGATTTATGATATTCGTGTTCTACCTTTTCGCCGCCGTTTTAATTTTTCTCGGCTATAAATCCTTGCGCGGCGGTATTTATTATTTACAGTTTTTCAAACAGGAACTTGCCAAACCCAAATCAAACTTTACGCCTTTTGCCTCGGTAATCGCGCCATGCCGCGGTCTTGACCAAGGTTTACACGAAAATTTAACTGCGCTTTTTTCACAAAATTATCCGAATTACGAAGTGATTTTTGTGGTTGATGCCGAACGGGACGAATCGGTAAAAATTGTTGAGGAAGTTTCCCGCAAAGGCGCACAACACGCCCGTTCAAAATTAGCAGTTGCGGGAAAAGCAACCGATTCAAGCCAAAAAGTCCACAACTTGCGCGAAGCCGTTTTAGAAGTTTCCGGCGAAAGCGAAATTTTTGTTTTTGTTGATTCGGACGCGAGACCAAGTAAGGATTGGTTGAAAAATTTAATCGCGCCTTTGCAGAATAAAGAAATCGGCTGCGCGACCGGCTATCGCTGGTTCATTTCAAAACGCGGCGGATTTTCTTCGCAGTTTCGCGCGGTTTGGAATGCTTCGATTGCATCGACGTTGGGCGCAAATCAGGAAAACAATTTTTGCTGGGGCGGCTCGACGGCGATTCGGCGCGAAACATTTGAAAAACTTGAAATGCGTGAAAAATGGCGTGGAGCTTTGTCGGACGATTTCGCGGTAACACGCGCGATGCAGCAGGCAAATTTACCGATTTGTTTTGTGCCGCAGTGTTTGACGGCGACGATTGAAGACTGCACATTCCGCGAGCTTCTCGAATTTACGACGCGCCAAATGAAAATCACTCGCGTCTATGCGCCGAATCTGTGGAAAGCGTCTTTCGTCGGTTCGTTTTTTTTCACGGCGATTTTTTGGTCGGGTGTTTTGCTTTTATTTTTTCTTTCAGACTGGCATTTTTGGCTGACATTTGTTTTTATAATTGTAATTTTTTTGCTTGGTGCGACTAAAGCGTGGCTACGTTTATCAGCGGTAAAATTAGTTTTAATAGGCTTTGGAAAAGAGTTGAACCGACAATTTCTTTGGCAAATTACGCTTTGGACAATTTCACCCACACTTTATTTTTACAACTGTTTTTGGGCTTTGCTTTCGCGGAAAATCGTCTGGCGCGGCATCGAATATAATCTGCTGACGGTGAATTCGACTGAGATTCTTTCGGATAGTCGACAAATTAAATGAAAGACTTAAGACAAACATTTTGCGAAAAATATCGTCAAAGGCTATCTGTAGAACGATTACAATTTTTCATTCAGCTTACGAAATACGAAAAAGGGATAATAAATTTTATGTTGTTTTTGTCCGGGTCAAAACATTTGCATATTTTGTTGGGTTTGCTTTTATTCTCAGCATTTTTCTTTTGTCCTGCGAGTTTTGTCCAAACGGTAACGGCTCAAGATAAGACTGATAAATCTGAAAAGACTAACAAGTCCGATAAAACTGATAAATCGGATAAGGCGGCGGAGGCGGCGACACTTGCCGCTGTTCCTCAATTGCCGAAAGGCAAACTGCCGGTTATTATTATTCCGGGTATCATCGGTTCGGAACTCATCAATAAAGATACTAACGATGTCGTCTGGTTTGGTATCCGGCGGTCAAACACGGACGATTTGCGATTGCCGATTTCAACCAATATCGCGGGAAATCGGGATAACCTCGTGCCGCGCGACATTCTGCGCAGTGTCAAACTTTTTGCGTTTTTACCTGAAACCGAGATTTACGAAAGATTAGCCAGCGCGCTGGAAACAACCGGCGGTTACAAGGAAGGAAAATGGGACGCTCCGACCGAAACCGGCTTTGAAGATACTTATTATGTTTTTCCGTATGACTGGCGACGCGACAATGTCGAGAATGCCGGATTACTGATTCGCCGCATTAACGAATTAAAAACAAAACTTAAAAAGCCGAACTTGAAATTTAATATTATTGCTCATTCGATGGGCGGACTTATTGCGCGTTATGCAGCAAAATACGGTGATGTGGATTTGCCTGGCGGCGGGCGGAAACCGCGGGTGACTTGGGCGGGCGCAAAAAATATTAACAAGATATTTCTCGTCGGAACGCCTAACGAAGGCTCGGTTTCCGCGCTTAATTCTTTAATCAACGGGCTTGGTCTGCTCAGTGCCAACCGAATTAATCTGCCTTTTATTCAGGATTTATCGAAATACGATGTTTTCACGATTCCCGCCGCCTACCAGCTTTTGCCGCACGCCGGAACAATCCGCGCGTTTGACGAAAATCTGAAACCGATGAAGATTGATATTTACAATCCGCTGACGTGGGAAAAATACGGTTGGACGGCTTATTCCGACCCGATTTTTACGAAAGAGTTTAGCGAAACCGAACAGAAACAGGCGAAGGATTATTTTCGGCTGGTTCTGAATCGGGCAAAGCGTTTGGAGGAAGCGTTAGACACAAATATCGGCGCAAAAAGTCCGGTTTCGCTTTATCTGCTCGGCTCAGACTGCAAACCGACGCTCGATGCGGTGGTCATTTACCGCGACGCGAAAAATAATCGTTGGGAAACTCTTTTTCGTCCCGAATCGTTTAAGCGCGGCAACGGAACGAAGGTTACGGCTGAAGAGATGAAAAAATTATTTTACGCGCCCGGCGACAGCGTAGTTACACAGCGTTCGTTTTTGGGGACAAACTTTGTCAAGGCAAAACGCCGCGCTACCGCGCCGCAGTCTGTATTTTCGACAAAAGACATTTCCTTTGTCTGCGAAGTCCATAACAAATTGACCGGTAACGCCAAAATTCAAAGCGATTTGTTGAGTGTTTTAAGCGGGAGATGATGAATTGCATTGGTATCACCGAACTGATTGCTTACCGGCTGGCAATACCGCAAACGTTATAATTTACAGATTAAAGAAAACTAGTTCGGTTTGTTTCGCTTACCGAAGATTTAAACTTTCTTTGCTTTTCCGCTTTAATTCGTTGTAAATTCAACTATGCAAAAGCTAAAAATCTTGTTCGCTGCTCTTTTTCTTTTAATTCTTCCACACTTAATTTTTGCTCAACGAAAATCGGTTGATTTAATCATATCAGGCGGAATAATCGTGACGATGGACGCGGAGAGGCGTCTTGTCGAAAACGGCGCCATTGCCGTTGAGAAAAGCCAAATTGTCGGCGTCGGAACAGCAAGTGAAATTGCCCAAAAATTTACTGCCAGACAAGCGATAAACGCTTCAAATAAAGTCGTCATTCCCGGTTTGATAAACACGCACACGCACATTCCGATGTCGCTTTTTCGCGGCATTTCCGACGATTTGGATTTGCAGGAATGGCTGACGAAATATATTTTTCCCGCCGAAGCGAAAAACGTCACGGAAGATTTTGTGCGCGTCGGCACGAGGCTCGGACTTGCGGAAATGATTCGCGGCGGGACCACCACTTACTGCGATATGTATTATTTTGAAGATGCAATCGCGGACGAAACCGCCAAAGCCGGTGTGCGCGGCGTGTTGGGCGAGACGATCATTGATGTTCCCGTTCCCGACAATAAAACTAACGCGGAGGCAATGGCTTACGCAGAAAAATTTATCAATAAATGGAAGAATCATTCATTGATTGTTCCCGCGCTCGCGCCACACGCGCCTTACACGGTTTCAACCGAACATCTCAACCAGATTCGCAAACTTTCCGATAAATTAAATGCAACCGTTTTGATTCACGTTGCCGAAACGCAAAAGGAAGTTTCGGATGTTTCAAAGCAATACGGCTCGCGTCCCGTCGCTTATTTGGCGAGAATAGGATTTTTGAACAATCGCACGATTGCTGCGCACGTCGTTTTTGCAAATGATGAAGAAATGGATTTATTGAAAAAATTTGGTGTCGGCATCGCGCATAATCCGCAGTCGAATATGAAACTCGCATCGGGCGTCGCGCCGATTCCACAGATGCTTTCCAAAAATTTGCCGGTTGGTCTTGGAACAGACGGCGCGGCGTCGAACAACGATCTCAATATGTGGGAAGAAATGGACACGGCGGCAAAGCTGCACAAAGTTTTCTCAGGCGACCCGAAAGTTGTTAGTGCGATGCAAGCCTTTGAAATGGCGACGATTCGCGCCGCACGCGCTCTGCATCTGGAAAATTTGATTGGCTCAATTGAAAGGGGAAAACGCGCCGACATTGCGATTGTAGATTTTGACGGATTGCATCAAACGCCCCGTTTTAACATCTATTCGTCTCTGGTTTATGCGACGAAAGCGAGCGATGTTCGCACTGTTATCATCAACGGAAAAGTTGTAATGCTCGACCGACGCTTGTTGACGCTCGACGAAAATGGTATAAAGAATACTGCAAACGCATATCGCCGGAAAATCATCACAAGTTTATCGCAATAAAAAAGCAAGTTTTAGAAATTTGCTTGGATTAGTTTTTTAGAAAGCATACTATAAGAATTATTTGCAGGTCGTATAAGTGAGCGTTCTTGGTTGTTCGCTTTGACCTTTGAGCAGAATTTAAGTCCCGAACGGGAAAGGAGACTCGAAATGCGGCTAAATGTCAGAAGGTTTTGCACTTCCGTTTTACTGGTTTTTGTATTTTCAATCGTTTCATTCGCTCAAACATCCGCTGAAGTAATGCGCGAGCGTGTGGCAAAAGCCAAAGCGTTTATTGCCGTTAAGAATTACAACGCGGCGATTTACGAGCTTGAAAACATTCGGCGCGAAACAAAAGAGCCTGCCGTCAACGGCGTAATTAACGTTTTGTTGATGAATTCCTATTTAGAGCAGAGCGATTACAAACGCGCTCAGGAATTTCTCAAGGAACTTTCAAACGACAAAAAGCCGAATGCTTTGGCGAGTTACTTAGCCGTTGCGGGTCAAGTCGTCAAAGGAGCGCGTAACCAGCATGAACGCTATCGCGCGCTCGGTCTCTCGGTTTCAGACCGCAACCTGCCGCTCGAAGCCGTTACCGATGTCGAAAAAATGCGCGAAACTCTTGAGTTGGTTGTCGAGCAATCGAAGGTTTTAGGTAAAGACAAAACGAAAACTTCCGATGCTATGGCATTGCTCGAAGAAGCGACAAACGCGCGTGGCGGCTTGGCTCGGGACGATTTCGATGCGAGTCGTTGGAAAAATGAAATTTCCGATGCCCGCGAGCAGTTAGCCAATTCGAGAAGCGTCGTCATCAACGCAGTTGACGGAACGACAACCAGCGCGGCGAACACCGCCTTCGCCGCCCAAACTAACGGACAACCGAATCTGAACACAATCGCTATTGCGAAACCGACCGAAACAAATACGACTTCCAATCCCGTTCCTAATTCTTTGGTTGATAACTCAAAAACACTGCCGGTTATAAAAGAAGATTCTAAACCTCAAGCAGAATCGGTAGCCAGAATCGATAATCCAATCCAGACCGTCACGCCGAAGGAAGCGGCTAAACAACCCATTGAAGTTTCAAAAACAGATTCAAGCAACTCTTCCGCACCACCTAAAAATAAAAATGTCGAAACTCAGGTGAGCGAAAACAAACCAAATCCGAACGAAGCCAAAATTGGAACGCAGACTACGGCGAACAAAGTCGATTTGCCAAAGACAAACATACCTTTAGTTGTCGGTTCGTTGCTCGAATATGTTACGCAGAAAGTGAACCCAATTTATCCGCCGGCGGCAAAAACCGTCAGAATGTCAGGTGTCGTGAAGGTTGACGTGGTAGTTGATGAAGAAGGAAAAGTTGCCGTAGTTCAGAAAACAAGCGGACCACAGATGCTCCAGAGAGCCGCCACCGACGCGATAAGAAAATGGAAGTTTAAGCCTTTCATCCGCGGCGGTCAGCCAACGAAAGCTACCGGCTATATTAGCTTTAATTTCAATTTGTAAGAAATTTATAAATTGGTTTTATTGGCGGGCGGTAATTTTTACAATTACCGCCCGTTCGCTTTGATATTCGCAAGCAGTAAAATTGAAAAATTACAAGCTAACATTTCGGCACAAGTCAGTAATTTCACGGCTTGTCAATTACGGCTTGGCTCTATTGGAATTTCTTCCGGGAAAGGGAGGTCTGTTCGTAGCATTAACTCCCGCGCTTCTAAAAAGCGGCGTAAAAATCCATTTGCTGTGATTTTCGATGCCGTAATAAGCGATGATGGATGTGCTGCGACTTTGGCTGGCAACGCCGATAAAAGGTGTGCTTTCCGTTGTAACGTCTTCAGCTTCGTCGTCCGCCTCTTTGAGGTCGCTGTCGGTTTCAGTGTTGATGACATTAACAATCGAGAGAGCGTAACGGTCGAGTAGCGGAGGACTCGCGGGAAGAACTCCGTTATTGTAAATCTGAACACGCCGCCCGAAGTTGATAAACGATTTACTGTCGAATTTGACGAGCCGCCATTTTCCATCTTCGGAAAGCGGGTCAACCGCCGCCGAAGGTCGCAGAATCTGGCGTTTTTTCGTGCCTTGCGGAAGACCTTCGAGAAGGTCTTCCATCGAATTCGGAAGTTTCGCTCCTTTATAATATATGACGTATTTTTTGATAGCTTCGGCTACTTCTTCGCCGCGCCGAATCGATTCGAGTTCTTTGTCGCGCTGAACGCCCTGCTGAAC
>DATLXD010000116.1:0-16203 GCA_035575965.1 Pyrinomonadaceae bacterium
TGCCGGTGCAATCCGGCAGTAACGAAGTTTTAAGAGCAATGCGGCGCGGTCATACTAGTGAGAGCTATTTCAAAAAAATCGATGTAATAAAAAACTCTCCGAGAAGACTTTCATTGTCTACCGATATAATCGTCGGTTTTCCGGGCGAAACCAAGGAGCATTTCCAAGACACTTTAAAAATGGTTGAATATTGTCGCTTCGACAGTGCTTATATTTTCAAGTATTCTCCGAGACCCGGAACACCGGCTTTTTACATTACCGATAATGTTTCACCGGAGGAAAAAAAAGAACGATTTATGATATTAGACCAATTGCAGAAACGCATTCAACAAGAAATTTTTAAATCCTATATAAATCGAACGGTTAAAGTGTTGGTCGAAAAAGTTTCCCTAAAAGACGGTTCTCAATTCTCAGGTCACTCGACTTGCCATAAAGTTGTTAACTTCAAAGGCTCGAGCGAATTTTTAGGTAAAATTGTCGACATTAAAATTACGGAGGCAAAAGTGAACACATTGTTTGGTAGAGTGATTTAGTTTTCTATAATCCATAAATTGATATGTTAGTTGAAGTGAAAATAGGTGCGCTGATAATGGATCCTAATACCAACACCCCGATTGTGGTCTTAAAGGGTATCGATACGGATACGATTTTGCCGATTTGGGTCGGAGCGTACGAAGCCAATGCGATTGCTTTGGAAATTGAAAAGATTGTTCCGCAGCGGCCGATGACGCATGATTTATTAAGGAATTTTATTGTTGAAACTGGATTTCGCCTTCAAAAAATTACCATCACCGAGCTTCGTGACAATACATTTTATGCTTTGATCGAACTGATCGATAATCAGGGGAATTTATTAACTCTGGATTCACGCCCGTCTGATGCAATTGCCTTGGCAGTTCGGATGGATTGTGCGATTTTTGTCGAACAAAATGTTTTGGATATTTCAGCCTCAACGGTCAAAACTGATTCCGTTTCTGATGACGAGACTGCATCGGTTTCCGAAGACTGGCCCGATCTAATCGGCTAATCGTCGAGTCAAATTAAGTTGTAAATCTATATAAATATAAAAGAATGATAATTGTCATTGCTAATCAAAAGGGCGGCGTGGGTAAAACTACCACCGCTATAAATTTATCAGCCGCTTGTGCTATGCAGGGGAAAAGAGTTCTTTTAATCGACCTCGATCCACAGGGAAATACATCGCTGTCTTTCGTCGAACCGGCATCTGTCGGCGAAAGTGCGTTTGAGATTTTCACCGAAGTTCTTCAGCCTTGGGAAAATTTTACATACCCGACGAAAGTTGAAAAACTAAATATTGTTCCTTCTAAAATTAATTTAGCTAAACTTGAATCTAAACTTGTCGGAGATTTTGATGCAATCTTTCGCCTGCGGGATAGAATCGAACAAATTCGCTCAAATTACGACCTGATATTTATTGATACACCACCGACTCTGGGTTTAATTACCGTGAATGCTTTGGTTGCGGCATCCTATGTTTTAATTCCGATTCAATCTTCCTATTTTGCATTAGAGGGAACTGACGATCTTTTGGAAACCATCGAAAAAGTTCGCTCTCGACCAAATCCCGATTTAGAATTACTTGGTGTGGTGGTAACTTTGTTTGACAGGCGGACGGCTCTCTCAAAAGATGTAGAAGCTCAAATCCGCGACGTTTTTGGCGATAAAGCCTTTAAAACAGTTATAACCAGAAGCGTTAGATTGGAGGAATCACCGGCTCATAAGGAAACAATTTTCACTTTTTCACCTAAATCATCCGGTGCGATAGAATATCAGAACTTAAGTAAGGAGGTGTTAAGGCGTGTCCAAAAGAGGTTTGCCACTGGGCGTTAAAATGCGTCATGATTCGCATTATGTAGAAGAATTTGCTCGAACGACTCGTTCGGTCGGCAGAGTTATTCCGATTAATCAAATTTCACCGAACCCGGAACAACCCCGCGTGGATATTGGTGATTTGACGGAATTGTCGAGTTCCATCAAACAAAACGGGGTGCTTGAACCGCTTCTTGTCAAACCGAACGGAAACGGGACTTGGATGATTATTGCCGGCGAAAGACGTTGGCGGGCGGCAAACTTAGCTAGCTTAACTGAAGTTCCTTGTATCGAATTGGATATTGATGAAAAATCAATCGCCGAAATTGCCTTAATTGAAAACCTTCAAAGAAAGGACTTAACTGTTTGGGAGGAAGCCGACGGGTTTGCCTATCTAGTTGAGCGTTTCAATTACACTCACGAAGAAATTGCAAAAAAAATCGGCAAAAGCCGGACAACTGTTACCGAATCGATGGCAATCGCCGGTCTGCCGGAGTCTATCCGTGTAAAATGCCGTCAATCTACGATTACGGCAAAATCAACTTTGCTGGAAGTCGCTCGCCAGTTTGATGAGAAAGCGATGCACGATTTACTGGACAATATCGGGACCAAAGGTTACAAGCGGCAAAAGAATTCCATACAGCCAAAATCAAAAGCCAAATTAACCAAAAATAATCAAATTGAACAAGTAGTTACAGGTGGTAATAAGAAAACATTTAAGTATACATCGCCCGACAATGATTTTACCTTGGAAATTTTTTTTCATAAAGCAGATGATTTTGTCAATAGTAATGTTTTACAGGCGTTGAAGGAAGTTTATGCAAAAATCAATAAAACTGTATAAGTATGTGACCGTTTTAATATTTCTCGCCATTGTTATAACATAATCTTTATTATCGGACGCTGTGTATATGTTTTCTTTTCCTTAAATTGTCATCACTATCTTACCTTTTGACACTCAACTAATAAAAAGATAGAATTCCCTTTTTGCAATCTCGCCTGAGATTTTAATTTTTTATCTTATAATTAAGGAGTTACAAATAATTTGAGTAACGCAAATTTTTTATTTACTTCCGAATCTGTCACGGAAGGACATCCTGACAAAATTGCCGACCAGATTTCAGACGCGGTTTTGGATGCGATTTTAGAACAAGACCCGACCGCCAGAGTTGCTTGTGAAACTTTGGTAACAACCGGTTTGGCAGTTGTCGCCGGTGAAATTACAACTTCGGCAAAAATAAATTATAAACAAATTATCCGCGATACAATCGATGAAATTGGCTACAACAACGCAGAATACGGGTATGATTCAAATACTTGCAGTGTGATTGATGCCATCGGCACGCAATCGCCCGACATCGCGCAAGGTGTCGATACCGGCGGCGCGGGCGACCAGGGTTTGATGTTCGGTTTTGCCTGCAATGAGACCGATGAACTGATGCCTCTGCCGATTCAATTAGCGCACAATTTGACCAGAAAACTTTCCGAGTCGCGGCGAAGCGGCGAACTTCCCTATCTGCGCCCTGACGGAAAATCGCAGGTAACGGTTGAATATCGGGACGGTAAACCGTTTCGTGTAGAAGCCGTCGTTATTTCCACCCAGCACGCCGAAGAAGTTTCAACCGAAAAACTTCGCGCCGAAGTATTGGAAAAAATTATCAAAACAACCGTTCCGGCAAATCTGCTTGACGGAGAAACAAAATATCATATCAACCCGACCGGACGTTTTGTTGTCGGCGGTCCAATGGGTGATGCCGGTGTTACCGGGCGCAAAATTATCGTCGATACATACGGCGGCTATGCTCCGCACGGGGGCGGCGCGTTTTCCGGCAAAGACCCGACCAAGGTCGACCGTTCGGCTGCTTATATGGCTCGATACATTGCCAAAAACATTGTTGCCGCTGGACTCGCGGAAAAATGCACCGTGCAGCTGGCATATGCTATCGGTGTCGCCGAACCAGTTTCGGTTCGAGTCGACACGCACGGCACGGGCAGAGTTGACGAGGATAAACTTTCGGAAGTCGTTCGTAAGAATTTTGAACTAACGCCGAAAGGCATTATCGAAACGCTCGATTTGCGCCGTCCGATTTTCAAAGCGACAGCAAAATTTGGGCATTTCGGGCGCACTAACGACGAATTTACCTGGGAAAAAACCGATAAAGCCGACGCGCTGCTCAACGCTTTGAGCGCGGCAATTGGTGTCTAACAAAATAATCTTAATGATAATTGATTTTGATGAATAAATGATTTCGATGAATAAACATTTATTCGCTTGAATCATCTACCATTATTTAATTTTCTAAATTTTTATAAAAAACTATGGCTAAAGAAGGAATTTCAATGGAATACGATATAAAGGATATTAATCTTGCACCGCAAGGCAAACAAAGAATCGAATGGGCTGACCGGGAAATGCCTGTTCTGCGATTAATCCGGGAGCGTTTTGAAGCTGAAAAGCCGCTCAAAGACGTTAAACTAGTGGCTTGCGCGCACATTACTACCGAAACCGCGAATTTAGCCCGGACACTTCAAGCCGGCGGTGCAGAAGCAATTCTTATTGCTTCAAATCCGCTTTCGACGCAAGACGATGTAGCGGCTTCGCTCGTCGCCGACTGGGGCATTCCGGTTTTTGCGATGAAAGGCGAATCGACCGAAACTTATATGCGTCACGTGCGGATGGCTTTGGAAACAAATCCAAATATTATTATCGATGACGGCTCGGATGTAGTGGCGACGATGCTCAAGGAAAAACCCGAATTGGCGCAAACAATTATCGGCACAACCGAAGAAACGACGACCGGAATTGTTCGGCTGCAAGCGATGGCAAAAGCAGGTGTCTTAAATTTCCCGGCAATGGCTGTCAACGACGCGCAAACCAAACATTTCTTCGATAATCGTTACGGCACAGGTCAATCGACCCTCGACGGAATTATTCGTGCTACCAACATACTTTTAGCCGGAAAGAATTTTGTCGTCGTGGGTTACGGCTGGTGCGGAAAAGGCTGCGCGATGCGTGCGCGCGGACTCGGCGCAAATGTTATCATTACTGAAATTGACCCGATAAAAGCTATCGAAGGAGTCATGGACGGCTTCCGCGTTCTTCCGATGAGCGAAGCGGCAAAAATCGGAGATTTCTTTGTGACGGTAACCGGCAACCGGCACGTTATCGACAAAGAACATTTTGAAGCAATGAAGGACGGTGCGATTGTCGCCAACAGCGGACACTTTGACCTCGAACTAAATCTTGAGGCTCTGCGCGAAATGTCAACAGAAGTGGCACATCGTCGTCCTTTCGTCGAAGAATATACAGGAAAAAACGGCAAAAGCGTGATTGTTCTCGGTGAAGGTCGTCTTATCAATTTGGCGGCGGCTGAAGGTCATCCGGCAAGCGTGATGGATATGAGTTTTGCCAACCAAGCTCTTTCGGCGGAATATCTCGTCAAAAATCAAGGCAAGCTCGGCGGCGGCGTTCACGTTTTGCCGTCGGAAGTCGACCAGGAAATCGCCAGCTTAAAACTGAACTCGCTCGGTATTTCTATCGATACTTTGACACCTGAAATGGTCGAGTATATGTCCAGTTGGGAAACCGGAACTTAATTTGATACTTCATCGAAAGACAAGTAAAGTGCGCATCTTTAATAGGTGCGCACTTTTTTACGTCCTTACTTTAGAAAGTAAATATATACCCAGCAACGAAAATAAAAACAACGGAGTCCAAATTGCAAAAGTCGGCGATAAAAAACCGTTAATACCGAATTGCTCGAAAGTATTGGTAAATCCCATAAACAAAAGCCAGACACCGATTGCATAGCCGATAGTTACAACCTTCCCTTTGCGATTCAAAGACAAGGCAAACGGCGCGGTGAAAAGCGCAATTACAAAAGGTAGAAACGGCGTTGAGTATTTTTTTTCGAGAGCAACTTCATAATCTTTTTGTTCGGTTTCACCGTCGGCGATTTGTTTCTTTAACATTTGCGAGTCCAAATGGCTCGGTTTTTCATACAAATTATCGAACGGGCTGGAACTTTCGGCTAATTCTCCATTCAAAACTCGAGTCGTTTCAACCTTATTGTTGTTCCAAATGGTTTTTTCTGCGGTTTCTCCGAATTTTATTTTGTCTTTTGACCATATCGCTTCTTTCGTCCGGTAGACGGCTTGCAGTCTTGCCTCGTCGTCGGAAAATTCATAAACGGAAAGATTTTTTACTCTTTGTGAATTTTCCGTTCCGCTTTCATCCAATTCAAACGAATAAATTCTTTTATCATTCGCAACCCAGGACTTTCCGGTTCTTTTAGCCAAAATTCCGCGACTGCGGATTTGTTCTCTTAATTTATCCTGCGTCTGATTGGTTGCCGGTAAAACTTTTTCCTGTAATTTCCAATTAACAAAACCGACTAGTATCATCAAGACAAAACACGGCAGTAAAAGCCGATAAACACTTTGACCTGCCGCCATCCAGGTAACAACTTCATTTTGCCTCGATTTGATAACGAAGGTTGCTAAAATGGCAATCATCAATGCCGACGGAGCAAGCTGAACATAAACGTATGGCAAAAGAAAAAAAAGATAGTTTACAAGCAGTTCGGGTCCATTATTTAAATCGGCGACAAACTTCCAAAGTTCAAAAACGGTAAAAATTAAATAAATGAAAGTTAAAAATAAAAAAGTCAGCAGGAAATATTTGATTAAATTAAAAACTATATCGAAATCTAAAATGCCGGTTGACAAATTCAGATAAAAAACTTTCTTTGAAGGTTTCTTCAAATTAAACGAACGGTTTGTAGTAAGTTTATTTCTGATACTACCAAGAAATTTTTTAGAAAAAAGCCGCGCCGAAGAATTAAAATAAAGAATAAGCAGAATACTTGTAAAAATCGGGAAAAGACCGGCAATCAACACGCTGATTATATTCGTTCGTGCAAGCTGTTCACCGAGAAGCGCGATTAAATAGTAAGAAATCAAACTTATCAGAGCCAAAAATATGCCGAATCCTTTGCCGCCGCGATTGAATCTTAGAACTAGCGCAGTGCCTAAAAGCGCAAAAATTAAAGGTGTTATTGAAAGAACAATTCTTCGCTGAAAAATTATTTCGGCTTCGGTTTTCTCTTTTCCTTTTTTAGTTTTTACAAATTGACCTAACTCTTTCAAACCTAGCTCTTCGGACGTAACTTCCCGATTACTCAATTTTTGAATCATTTCCCCGCGTTTTGTTTTAATAGCCCAACGAATTTGTCCGACGTTTTCATTAATTGTCTTGACTTGTATATTTTCGGTCGAAAAAGTATTGACGACGGCATTTTCCAGTACCAATTCAGAAATTTCACCCTTATTATCAATCCTGCCACTTCGGGAGGTTATCAGACGCAGTTGTTTATTTTCTGGGTTTTCACTAAATATAAAAATGTTTTTCCAAGTTCCCTTCTCAAAATCTCCGTTCTTGACATAAATCGTCAGACCGTTTATCTCCGTATTAAAGACACCGGGTTCGATTGGTGATTCGAGTTTGTAGATGGCTGTTTGAATAGCAATTTTGCGAACAATTTGCGCTGCAAACGGTATCCCGTAGATATTGGTAAGAAATGTGAAACCGGATAACAAAATGCCAAAAATTAAAATCGGAATGGTTATTTGAAGACTGCCAACACCAGCCGCGCGAATTGCTATCAGTTCGCTATCGCCCTGCATTTTAGACAGACCGATAACGACTCCGATTAAAACCGCCATCGGACAAGTAAAGGCAATCACATTCGGTACGAGCGCAAAGGTTAATTGCCAAATCAAATTTTTGGGAATGTTTGAGCCGAAGAAAATATCGGAATAACGACCGGATTGCTGAACAAATAAAATAACGCTTAATAAAATCCAGGCGAATGAAAAGTAAGGAAGAATAGTGCGCACCAAATAGCTTGAGATTAACCAGCCGAAACGATTCATTGTTATCAAGTGCCCGCTACCGATTTTTTCTGGGCATTTATATCTCTGCCGAGAATATTTGAAATAATTCGTTTTAAAGTATTTGAGACTTCCCTGACATTTTTTTCTTTATTCGCAGCAAATTCGACAAACCTTCCCGGTGATAATTTTTGCGCATTTTTAAAGATTTCTCTTTCCGCCGCAGAAATCTGCCAATCATTTCGTCCTTTTTGACAACTCTGGCATTGAAGATGAAAATTTATCTGCAAAGCGGCTTTTTCATCCGCGCCAAATTCCCTTTTACAATTGTCGCATCTGTTCCAGTCCGGTAAATAACCGCCCAGCCGAAGCATCCAAAGCTCGAAATAAACGACTGTGCTGCCGAGATTTTGCGGGTTTTCAGAAGCCGTTTCAAGGCAGATTTTCGCCATCCGGTAAAGTTTTTCATTCGGGTCGTGCGGCGGCGCGAATTCAACCAACAACTCGACAAGATATGCAAATTTCTCAAAGAATTCAGGGTCGCTCGCCTTTTCAAAATAGGATTTTATCAACTCAATATGGCTAATCGAAACAAGTTCCCGTTCTTCCTTTTGAAAATATGAAATCTGGACGACCGAAAATGGTTCCAAACCACCGCCGAACCGACTTTTTAAGCGTTTTGCGCCTTTGGCGACACCGCGCACCAGTCCTTCGTTTTGAGTCAGCAAAACAACGATTTTATCGGCTTCCGCCAAGCCGTAACTTTTTAAAACTAATCCTTCCGTTTCAACTAAACCCATTTATTACTACCTAGGCAAAAAATAAAAAATCCAGGCTAAAACTAAGCTAATCAAAATAAACTGAGCAAAAATTTTTAACCCGTAAATAAATTTTTCTCTGGAATCTCCATTTGTAAAAACCCCGAAAGCGACTGCCACGAAAAATGCAAATCCGACTAAATATAGAAAGTGAATCATTTCTTCCTCCCTAAATTAATGTCAATCGAATCTAAAATCGCCAAGAAATTCAGCAGACCGGCTATTTCCAAAAATCTTCCGCCATATTCGAATGTCGACCAAGCAGCAACATTCGGCGGCGGACTTGCCGACAAAAGAAAACTTATAATTGCACCCAAGCCATTACCCAATCTGGCAAATACATTTAACAAGTAAAGCAATGCTCCGTCCTTAAAATCAAAACCCGGATAATACGCGCCGCCGCTTATAACGGCAATTATAAACATTGCCCAAATTACCGTCCCGACGAGTATTCCTCTCTTCCAACGTTGTTGCAAAATGTATCCGGCACCGGGAAAAAGCCATGATATTATACCGATAAAATACGGGTTATCCATTATGTTATCCTCAATCCTTACAGCTAAAACATAAATTGCCGGTGAGCCGACATTTGATTGTCAATCAAAAGATATATTCATAAAATTTTAAGATTCTTTGTTTATGTTTATCTATAATTAACTTTGAATTTCAATATAAGAAAAAGTGTTCTCTTAATTTCTTAAAGTCTTCTACGTCTGTTTGCCACGAAAGTTTTATATCCTTTACGGAACTACCATGTTCAATCATATTTCGGGTCTTTTCCGTTCCGGCAATAACGTCAAAAGGATTTCGGTCAAATACATATTCGTACGGCGGATTTTTCCATTTGAACTCACCCGGATATAAATCAACGACTGTTTTGACCATCGCAAGTCCGGTTATTACAGGTTCAAAGGCTTCCCTGTCAATAATATGCACAAATACTCCGCCGCAAGTTTTACCCGTATGTTTTTGAAAAGTCGGCAAAAAGTTAATCGGTCTAAAAACAACCCCAGAAAGTTTAAGTGAATCAAGAGCGTCTGCATATTGCTTTGCATCAATATACGGCGCGCCGACAATTTCAAACGGGCGAGTTGTGCCGCGTCCTTCAGACACTTGAGTTCCCTCAAAAAAAACCATTCCCGGAAAAACAATTGTCGTATCCACGGCAGGGATATTTGGCGAAGGCATCAACCAGGAAGCATCGGTTTCATCATAGAAATCTATGCGCTCCCATCCGTCCATTGAAATGACTTCCAATTCGCAATTTATCTCAAATTTTTCGTTGAATAATTTAGCAAGCTCCCCGACGGTTAATCCGTGTCGCATCGGAATTGGATATTGTCCGACAAATGATTCGTGTCCTTTTACAAGTGTGCTTCCTTCAACGGCAATGCCGCCAATCGGGTTTGGACGATCCAAAACAAACATCTTCTTACCAAACTTCGCGCAGGCAATCATCGAATTCCCCATCGTGTAAATAAATGTATAAACACGGCATCCGACATCTTGTAAATCAAAGACTAAAGCATCCAAACCCGAAAGCATTTCTTCAGTCGGCTCGCGCGTTTCGCTGTAGAGCGAATAAATCGGCAGCCCTGTCGCCTTATCAATACCGTGAGCGGTTTCAATCATATTATCCTGCACGTCTCCGCGAATACCGTGCTGCGGTCCGAATAATTTGACCAAATTTATCCCTGTATTATCCTGAAATAAATCCGCCGCGTGTTGAAATTGATGATTGACCGACGCTTGATTACAAATCAAACCGACTCGGAGATTTTTCAATGCATCGAGTCGTTCGCTTAAAATTTTTTCTAATCCAAATCTAACAGATTTTTGTTGAAATTTTGCCACAATTTTTTATTTTCTTTCTACATTAAATCTAGAACATTTACTTACAAATGTTTGAAAAATATTTTTTGATAAATTATCGAAATTCCAAGATAATTCAGGATGCCATTGAACGCCAAATACAAATCTGTCTTCTCTAGTATCTTCGATGCTTTCAATCACCCCATCTTTTGCCCAAGCTGTCGCCATTAAGTTTTTACCAACACTTTTGATTGCTTGGTGATGAGAAGAGTTCACTTTGACTTCATCTGTGGTTATCAGACGCGATAGAATATTACCTTCCTTTATTTCCAGACTGTGTGAATTTCTCCTAATAGGTTTTCCCTGTTCGTGTTTCAAACAGTTCTCGATCTGCGATTCGATGTCTTGAACGAGCGTTCCACCACGCGAAACATTTAGAGCTTCCATACCGAAACAAATCGCTAAAACCGGCATTTTTATTTTTTCGGCTTCTCTTAAAACAAGCAAATCGGTTTCATCTTTTTCAGAAACGACTCGTCCTAATTTCGGCAGCGGCTCTTCACCATAAATCAGCGGGTCAATATCGGAATCGCTTCCCGGCAGTAAAACACCATCTAATGTTTTTAAGGCTTCGGCAATAAATTCTTTTTTCGGAATTAAAGGAATATGAAGCGGTATTGCGCCAAAATTTTCTAACGCTTCGCTGTAGTCGCGCCCGAGACAGAAACGGTTTGTTTCCAGTTCGAGACGCATTGTAATTCCGATTCTCGCTCTTTTCTTCATAAACATTACAATGTTCAAACTTTTTTGAGTCATCTGTCAATTTGAGCATTTCAATTTAAAGATTTATCATTATTATTTTTATGAAACGCAAAGATGATTTACAAAAAATAAGGTCAACAACCGTTTTATTAGTCAACCGCGACGGTAAAACGGCAATGGCTGGCGACGGACAGGTTACTTTAGGCGAAACGGTTATCAAAGGCAGCGCACGGAAAGTGCGCCGTATTTTTAACGATAATATCTTGGTCGGGTTTGCCGGCGCAACCGCCGATGCCTTCTCGCTTTTGTCAAAATTTGAAATTAAACTCGAACAATTTCAAGGACAGCTCGAACGCGCCGCTATCGAGTTGAGCAAAGACTGGCGAACGGATAAATATCTTCGGCATTTGGAAGCTCTCTTGATTGTTGCTGACAAAAATAACTCCTTTTTAATTTCCGGCAAAGGGGATGTAATTTCATCTGATGATGGCTTGTTGTCGGTCGGTTCGGGCAGCATGTTTGCCCTTGCCGCCGCCCGTGCGCTTCGCAAACACACCGAGCTTTCGGCACGGGAAATTGCGATCGAATCTCTGAATATTGCGAGCGAGATCTGCATTTACACAAATTCCGAAATTATTTTTGAGGAAATTTAATTTTTATCTTTTTGATATTAAAATGGCTATTTACTTAAGTGGTGAAATAAAAAATACCGAACCAAAATTAAAACTTGACGATTTAACTCCGCGTCAGATAGTTGCCGAATTGGATAAATATGTTGTCGGACAAACAAACGCCAAGCGAGCGGTTGCCGTCGCATTACGCAACCGGATTCGCAGGCAAAAACTTCCGCCAGAGATTGCCCAGGATGTCTTGCCCAAGAATATCTTGATGATTGGTTCGACCGGAGTCGGTAAAACCGAGATTGCGCGGCGGCTTGCAAAACTTGCCAGTTCTCCCTTTATAAAAATTGAAGCATCTAAATTTACGGAAGTCGGCTACGTCGGGCGCGATGTCGAGAGTATGATTAGAGAACTGACCGACATTGCCGTCGATATGACCAAACAGACGGCTTTTGAAGAAGTTTTACAAACAGCTAGGGATAATGTCGAAGAAAAAATTCTCAGTATTTTGTATCCGACTTCCGAAACACAATTTTCGGATAATTTTAATAACGTCAATTCACTTGATTTATCAAAAAGACCCGCGCAGAACAGCACGCGCGAAAAACTGCGTGAACAACTAAGAAACGGTGAACTTGACCACCGTATTATCGAAGTAGAGACCCAAGACCGTTCAAACACGATGATTGATTTTGTCGGCGGACAAGGAATGGAGGAAATGGGCGTTAATTTTCGAGAGATGTTCGGAAATCTTTTCCCTTCAAAAACAGTCCGTCGAAAAATAAAGGTTTCCGAAGCGCAAACTTTCTTGTTGCGTGAAGAGCAGGAAAATCTTATCGATATGGAACGGATTACTCGCACGGCTATAGAAAAAACCGAATCATCGGGAATAATCTTTTTGGACGAAATAGACAAAATTGCGGGTCGTGATTCAGACGGTGGTAATCCCGATGTATCGCGTGGTGGAGTGCAGAGGGATTTGCTTCCGATTGTCGAAGGTACAACCGTTAATACACGCTACGGAATGGTTAACACAGACCACATTCTTTTTATTGCCGCCGGAGCTTTTCACATTTCAAAACCTTCTGATTTAATCCCCGAATTACAAGGACGATTTCCTATCAGAGTTGAGCTTGAAGCACTTACTTTAGATGACCTTAAGCGTATACTTATACAACCTAAGAATTCGCTTATTAAGCAGTACCAAGCACTGCTTAATACCGAAGGAATTAATCTTCAATTTTCCGATGATGCAATATCAACCATTGCTGAAATGACTGAAAGTATCAATAAAAACACCGAAAACATCGGTGCCAGAAGACTGCACACGCTTTTGGAAAAACTTCTCGAAGATATTAGTTTCGAGGGCAATGAGCTTGAAGATAAAAATCAAATTTTAGATTCCGACTATGTGCGGAACAGATTGGGTGATTTGGTCAGGGACCCAAATCTCAGACAATATATTTTATAGTTTAAGCGGGTATTAAACAATATGCTTAATAAGCAAAGATTAAACAGCCACAATTTTAAAAAAGCACCATTAGCGTTTATGATGCTTGCTTTGCTTTTCGGCTTAAGTTGCGGAAAAAGGGCTGTTCCGCTTCCGCCGGTCGAGAGAATTCAGCAGAGAGTCGAAATAACTGGCAGCCAGCGTGGTAATTTCGTGATTTTATCTTGGATTATGCCTGCCCGAAATGCAGCCGACGGTAGTATCTTAAATATCGACCATGTAGATATTTATCGTTTGATAGAACCGCTCAATACGCCTTTATCTCTCACGGAAGAAAATTTTGCTTCCCGCAGCACCTTGATTGCTTCGGTTCCGATTTCCGAAACTGATTTCGCGCGTAAATTATTAACTTATTCGGACACTTTAGAATTTGCCGGTCAGGATGCGCGTCTGCGTTACGCTATCAGGTTTGTTAATGATTCGGGACAAAAGGCGGCTTTCTCTAACTTTCTTTTGATTGAGCCGACTTCCAAAGTGGCTGATAAACCCGTCAATCTAAATGCCGATGTTTTAGAAACAGCCGTCAAGTTAAATTGGAAAGCTCCAGAGATGAATGTGGATGGCTCAAAGCCCGCAAATATATTGGGTTATAATGTATACATTTCATATGACGGAAATGAAACAAAACTAAAAAATCCGACTCCGATTAGCGATACTGAATTTCTCGATAAAGTTTTTCAATTTGGAACAAACTACAAATACTTTGTGCGGGCGGTTTCGCTCGGCAGTAACGGAGAACCGATTGAAAGCGTCAGCTCGAATACGATTGAAGTTTCGCCGAAAGATATTTTTGCTCCGAGTCCGCCGAGTGCATTGACAATCGCCGCCGCTCCGAATAATTTATCAATTTTCTTTGCCGTTAATCCCGAAAGAGATGTTGCAGGTTATAATATTTATCGTTCGACAAATCCTAACCAAAAAAAATCGGATTGGACGCTTTTGACCGCCGAACCGCTTAAAACCAACACTTTCCAGGATACCAAAGTCGAATCCGGTAAAACTTATTACTATTATTTGATAGCCTTTGATACGACCGGAAATACTAGTGAACCTTCTGAAGTTATTTCGGAGACTGCTCCATAAGCTATGAAAATCTGCCGTTTTAGTTTAGAAAATCAAAAGAGTTGGGGAGTTCTAAAGGATGATTTGATTTATCCTTTTGAAAACTTAGATTTTGAAAGCAGTTTTTCAGATATTACAAATCCGAATATATTTATAAAAAAGAAAAAAGTAGATTTTCTACTACCGGTTACACCTTCAAAAATTGTCTGTGTCGGTCGTAATTATGCCGAACATGCAGCGGAACTCGGAAACGCAGTTCCGAAGGAACCACTACTTTTTCTAAAAGCACCTTCGAGTTTAATTACTGATGGTGATGCAATAGTGATTCCCAAACAATCCAACCAGGTCGAACACGAAGGAGAATTAGCAATCGTTATCAGCCATACTTGTAAAAATTTGACTGAAAATGACAATCCTTTCGATTACATTTTTGGCTACACTTGTCTCAATGACGTAACTGCCAGAGATTTACAGCGAAATGATGTTCAGTTCACCCGCGCCAAATCATTCGATACATTTTGTCCAATCGGTGCTTCGATTGAAACACAATTGGATGTGTCGGACATTCGCGTTACCACAAAAGTTAACGGCGTAATCAAACAAGACGGGCAAACTTCACAGATGGTTTTCTCAGTCCCTTTTCTGGTAAGATACATTTCAAATCAAATGACATTGATTGCAGGCGATATTATCGCCACCGGAACTCCTTCGGGTGTTTCAAAACTTGAAAACGGTGACATCTGTGAAGTGGAAATTGAAGGAATCGGAACTTTACAAAATCCTGTAAAGTTTTGATTCGTCACTTTTTTGAAAATGATATTGTCGGTGATTGCAACCTCAAAAAACTATTTAAAAGAAGTTGTAAAAATATAGGAGAATATAATGAAATTTTTTATTGATACGGCAAATTTAAAAGAAATAAAAGAAGCCAACGAACTCGGTTTAATAGACGGTGTAACAACCAATCCGTCACTGATTGCCAAAGAAGGAAAAGTCGATTTTAAAAAGCATCTCGCTAAAATATGTGAAATGGTCGACGGTGATATTTCTGCAGAAGTAACTTCACTGGATGTCAACGGAATGTTGAAAGAAGGTCGTGAGTTTGCAAAAATTGCGCCGAATGTAGTTGTGAAATGTCCACTGACTTTAGAGGGATTGAAAGCGACGCGAATCTTTCGTGAAGAAGGAACGAAGGTCAATGTTACACTTTGCTTTTCAGCCGCACAAGCTCTTTTGGCTGCCAAGGCAGGAGCGTCTTACATCAGCCCTTTTGTCGGAAGACTCGATGACATCGGGCAAAACGGTATGTCCTTGATTGCGGATATTGTTCAAATTTATGACAATTATAATTACGATACTGAAGTTTTGGTAGCAAGCGTCAGACATCCTATGCATATTGTCGAATCTGCTTTGCTCGGAGCGCACGTTGCCACGATTCCCTTTAAGGTTATTCAGCAGCTTGTCAAACATCCTTTAACCGATAAGGGTCTGGAAAGTTTTTTGTCCGATTGGAAAACTATCGCAAGCTAAAAAATTAAGATTTAATGCAGATGTAAAAGGGTGTTCTCGGACACTCTTTTATATTTTTAAAAGCTCAAAAATTGTTTTGATGATTATGTATGTTCAAATGTTGTAAGACTAGTGTTGAAACAAATTTGTAAATAGATGAAAATATTTTTATGCTTAGCTAGTTAATGTTTTACTATCAGTTAGCTATTGTTTTGCTGGCTAATAAAATTTACTTTGCTGTCTATTGAATTAATATGAATTTTCAAACATCAACAACTTATTCTTTTACACAGCTCGCCAACAATTTTCGATACAATTTTGATTTGAAAATGAATCAGATAAATCTGCATGGCGGACAGGTTTTTATTCTTATTTCACTCTGGAAAAA
>DATLXD010000117.1:0-1878 GCA_035575965.1 Pyrinomonadaceae bacterium
CTTAAAAAAATTTACGCGCCAGGCGCGAATATCGAGGTGAACGAATGTTAAGAGACGGAGAAAGCAGTAATATCGAAGACCGGCGCGGAATGGGCGGCAAAGGTTTAGCGCTCGGCGGCGGCGGTATCGGAACGTTGTTGTTGATACTTGGCGTATGGCTGTGCGGCGGCGACCCGCGAGCTTTGCTCGAACAGTTGGGCGGCGGCGGCGCGACTCAAGTTCAACAACAGCAGCCGCAAACCCGAAACAATCAAGTGCAGAATGACGACCAGAGAATATTTGTCTCGGATGTTTTGCAAAAAACCGAATATGTGTGGAACGATATTCTTCCCAAGCAGGCGCGGGTTCGATACGTCGAGCCGAAGCTCGTGCTTTTTGAAAACCAGACATCTTCCGCCTGCGGTTACGCAAGCTCGGCAACCGGACCTTTTTACTGTCCGGGCGACAACAAACTTTATCTGGATTTCGGCTTTTTTCGTGAATTAAAAACACGGTTTGGCGCGTCCGGCGATTTTGCGCAAGCCTACGTCATCGCGCACGAAGTCGGTCATCACGTCCAAAATCTTCTGGGAACGATGGATAAAGTCAACGCCGCCGGAAACTCAAATCAGCTTTCCGTGCGCCTCGAACTGCAAGCCGATTGTTATGCCGGCGTGTGGGCTAATTACGTGCAGAAAAAAGGTTTGCTCGAAGCGGGTGATGTCGAGGAAGCAATGAAAGCGGCTTCGTCGGTCGGCGACGACAGCATTCAAAAACAGGCGCAAGGCTATGTCGTGCCGGAATCGTTCACGCACGGCTCGGCGCAGCAAAGAATGAGTTGGTTCAACAAAGGTTTTCAATCGGGCGATATGCGTCAGTGCGATACTTTCGCAACGAGATAAAATAACTACAAAATTTCAAATTACGAATTAAAAGATTGATTTCTTCTCACATTCGTAATTCGTAATTTATAATTCGTATATTGATTACTGTTTTGGTTGAAACGGCTTACCATAAACGTCTTGATAAACCCAACCCAAAAATCTCGCTTCTGCCGTGCAGAGGGATTCGAGCCAACAACTCGATAAGTAGAGACGTTTTTCAGTGTTTGAAGGAATTGCGTCGGCTTGTTCGACGTGCGACCTGCTTTGGTCTAATTTATAGCTTTTCGCAATATCTTCGTTTGTTTGCTTGGCTTCGCCCAATGCCTGCAAAACTTCCGTAATCCATTTTTGCAGTTTGGCTTCGGAATCGTTTTCACGCAAAGCCTGAAAAACTCCGATGGCAAACCGCGCTTCGGCATTTTCAAACGGATAAACCGGAGTATCGTTGACTTTATCGTCCTGCTGTTTCCACTGAAAAAACTCTTCGACCTGCGGATTTCTGACAAGCGCGACTTTTTGGTCGAAATTCAAAAACCATTCGAGCAAATCCGCCAGCGAATTCGTCTCGATGTCGCCGTTCGCGGTTTTTTCGAGCTTTGGCGGCTTATTTGTTTGTTCAGTCATCGTTTAATTTTAGCTTTCTAAAAATCTAAATTATCAAAAACAACCGGCGGCGCAAAGACACAAATTGCGAAATATAAATTTATTTACCGCAAACTCTTTATTTTCAGCAGTTTTTCGTCTAAACTTATCAAAAATTTTCTACTGATAAAAATTTGCAATCATCATTAATTTTAGTTTTAGACATCGGAACATCGAGCGTTCGCGCCGCGATTTATGATTTTGCGGGAAACGCTCTGCCCGAAACCTTTGTAAAAAACGAACGTCAACTGAAACTGACCGAAGACGGCGGCGCGGAAATCGACGCTTCGGAAGCATTCCGGCAAGTCGAAAAAGCGATTGACGATGTTTTGAAAAAAGCGAAAAACCTTGACGCTAAAATCGAATACGTCGC
>DATLXD010000118.1:0-8073 GCA_035575965.1 Pyrinomonadaceae bacterium
CAGCGAAAAACAGTCAACCAGCGAATGCGAAGCGTGAATATATTCGATTTCAAAATTACCGATTTTTGTAACATCGTTCGCTTCGACGCGGTGCAGCAGAACGTCGTCCATCATTTTATGTTCGGAAAGTCGTTTGTCGGCGAGAGCAATCGTAAAGCGCGAAGCATAGACAGGCAGATTAAATTTTTTCAAAAAATACGGCAACGCGCCGATGTGGTCTTCGTGTCCGTGCGTCAAAATCAACGCGGTCAAATCGTCGGCATACTGGTCTAAAAAATCAAAATTCGGAATTGAAATATCAACTCCATAAGGCGTTTCTTCGGGAAATCCCATTCCTGCGTCCACGATAATCATTTCGTCGCCAAAACGAATTCCCATACAATTCATACCGAATTCGCCGATGCCGCCGAGCGGTATTATTTCTATTTTGTTCACTCTTCTTTACTCTACTATCTTCAATCTAAAATAAACGAAGAGTTTAACATATACGGTAAATTTCTGCTCGAATCGAAGCGTCAGTTTTGTTTTCGGAGACGTTTGACAGAACACCGGTATCTTGCCAGCAACGCGCTCGCCAAAACTCAAATTCGGCGACCAGAGAAACTTTATTACATTATCCGAGCGATGTTTGCCGGCAAGATACCGGTGTTCCGTCAAGCGACTACAGCAATCGAATCACTCAACCGTTTCCATTCGGCAAGCGTCAAAGTCTCCGACCGTCGCTGCGCTGCTATATCGCAAACATCGAGCATTGTTTTCATATCAATCGCGGACGAAAAGTTTTTCAGATTATTCAAAATCGTCTTGCGTTTTTGACCGAAACCCGATGAGACGAGTTCACGAAACAACTTTTCATTTTCAATCTGGCTCTGCTTCGGCGTTAATCGAACAACCGCGCTCCAAACCTTCGGTGCGGGCAGAAAAGCGTTCGGCGGAACGTCGAAAAGTTTTTCAGTTTTCAAATACGCTTCGGTTATAACCGTCAAAAATCCGCGTTCCGAATTTCCCGCCTGCGCCGTGATGCGCTCGACGACTTCGCGCTGAAACATCAAAATCATTTCGGAAAAACAATCTCTCTGCTCAATTAATTTTTGGAGAATGGCGGTGGAAATGTAGTAAGGAAGGTTTGCAACTAATTTAGTGCTGAGTGCTGAGTGTTGAGTGCTGAGTGCTGAAAAATCAATTTTTAGCACGTCCGATTCGACGAGTTTGAAATTTTCTTTATAGGCGAATCGTTCGCGCAAGACGGCAATCATATTGCGTTCGAGTTCAATCGCAATTACGTCTGCCCCCGATTCGGTTAGAATTTTTGTCAACACGCCGCGCCCCGCGCCGATTTCGATAATCGTATCGTCTTTTTGAGGATTGAGCGCAGAGATTATTTTGCTGATGTAATTTTGGTCGACGAGAAAATTTTGACCGAATGATTTTTTGGCAAAACTTGTTTTCTGGACTTTGGACTTATTCATTCCACTTTGGATAACCGCAAATTTCTAAATCTTCGCCGTGTTTGACGATTTCTACATCACGCAAACGCATCGCGCTTGCCAAAACTTGTGCGCCTTGTCCGCCAATTGCCGTCGGCGCATCTCGCCCGCCGATGACGATTGGCGCGATGAAAAACGAAATCTTGTCAATCAACTTTGCGTCGTAAAACGCGCCCGCGATCTCCGCGCCGCCTTCGACAAGAACGCTTTGCAAATCGCGCTTTCCGAGTTCCTGCAAAACGCCGAATAAATTTCTTCCGCCTTCGGCAATTTGAATCACTTTAACGCCTTCATCCTTCAAAAATTTAATCTTTTCTTCGTTGTCATTATCGGTAAAAATAATGGTCGGCGTTTCTTTAGCGGTTAGGACAAGTTGTGAATTCGGCGAAATGCGAAGCGAATTATCAAGAACGACGCGCACAAGTTTTCGGCGGCGCGTTTTCCCGCTCCTGTCGGTCAAGCTCGGATTATCAACCGTCGCCGTATTCGCACCGATTAAAATCGCATCATATTCGTGGCGCAAATCGTGTGATTTTTGTCTTGATTCTTCACCGGAAATCCAGCGCGAATCGCCTGTTCTGGTTGCAATATGACCGTCGAGCGAAATCGCCGTTTTTAAATGGACAAACGGTCTTTTCGCTTTGTGCCAGTGAATAAATTTCTCGTTTTGCCTTTCCGCTTCCGCCTTCAAAATTCCGGTTACAACATCCATGCCGTTTTCGCGCAAAACCTGAAAACCTTTGCCCGAAACAAGCGGATTTGGATCTTCAATCGGACAAACAACTCTTTTTATACCGGCATTTATCAAAGCATCAGTGCAAGGCATCGTTCTTCCGTGATGCGCGTGCGGTTCAAGTGAAACGTAAGCCGTCGCGCCTTTTGCCCGTTCGCCTGCTTGCTGCAATGCCAAAACTTCGGCGTGAGTTACGTTTTCATAAACATAACAACCTTCGCCGACAACCTCGTCATTTTCCGCGACAATCGCGCAGCCGACCAGCGGACTCGGAGAAACTTGCCCGATGCCGCAAGCCGCCAGTTCCAAAGCACGGCGCGTCATTTTTACATCAAATTCTGAAAAATCTTTTTTCAATCTATTCGTAAATTTTCCCGCAATAAAGAAATTCAGCCATCAATTTCCACGAAATATCCTCTCGACCGCTATTTTCTAACCAAGCTGATGCTGATTCCAAATAATCTTCAATAGTTAACTTTTCCCAACTTTCGCCGATTTTCTTCTTATCTTCAATTAAAGCAGATACAAACTCGAAAAACGTTTGTCTGTCATTCACTTTTTGTAGAACTTCAAATAATTTCATTTTAATTAAATAACCCGTTCACATAACTTTCTGCGTCGAAAACCATCAAATCGTCAACCTGCTCGCCGATGCCGACGTAGCGAATCGGGAGATTTAATTCTTTGGAAATGGCGACCGCGATGCCTCCTTTTGCCGTGCCGTCGAGTTTTGTCAGAACAATTCCAGTAACGTCTGCCGTCTTCATAAATTGTCTGGCTTGTTCGAGTCCGTTTTGTCCAGTCACCGCGTCAATCACCAGCAGAGTTTCGTGCGGTGCGCCTTCGACTTCGCGTCCGGCGATGCGTTTCATTTTTTCGAGTTCCGCCATCAGATTCGATTTATTGTGTAAGCGTCCGGCTGTGTCAACAATCAAAACATCGGCGTTTCGTGATTTTGCCGATTTCAGAGCGTCAAACAAAACCGCCGCCGGGTCGGTTCCCTGTTTTTGCTGAATAAGCGGAACACCGGCGCGTTGCGACCAGATTTCAAGCTGCTCGGAAGCTGCGGCGCGAAACGTATCAGCCGCGCAAATCAAAATATCGTTGCCTTCGTTTTTAATCCTTTGCGCGAGTTTGCCGATGGTCGTCGTTTTACCGACACCGTTCACGCCGACAACCATCAAAACATAAGGTTTGACAGCAATCGAAACTTCCGTTTCCGAAGCCACACCCGAAAATTTCGATGCGTTCAGAATTCCTAAAAGCTCTTTTTTCATCGCGGCTTTGAGTGCGGCTAAATCGTTGATTTCCTGTCTTGAAACACCGCGCCGGATTGTATCCAAAACCTGAAGTGTCGTCGCTACGCCAATGTCGGTTGAGATAAGCAGTTCTTCTAATTCGTCGAGAAACGCTTCGTCAATTTGTTTGCGGTTTTGAAAAACTGTGTCGAGCCGGTCGTTGATTGTGTTCCGCGTTTTTTCAATCGCTTTGTTGAAGCGAACACCGATTTCCCTTTCAACCGCCGCTTCCTGCGCTTTGAGTTCTTCGATTGATTTATCGAGTCCTAGAATCGAAGTTGAAAATTTGTCTTCGTCTTTTTTTCTTCGCCAGAAAAATGCCATAAATAAAAAAACCTACTTGTTTATATATTCAAAAGAGAAAGTATAAACGAGTAGGCGAAACGAAACAAAAGCGGCTTTAAATTGCGTCGGAATTTAAGCCCAGCGAAGGTTTAGCAAGTTAGGTATAACTTATTTTCGCTTAACTATGACTAGAGTAATGTCATCGTTTGGAGCAGCGGTTTTGGTAAAAGCAGAAAGTGCGGATTCGACTTTATCTCTCATACCGGCGGCAGAGGATTTTAAGTTACAGCTGACAACTTGAATGAGTCTTTCCATACCGAATTCTTCTTCCTGCAAATTATTTGCCTCCGATACGCCATCCGAATAAATGACCAGCGATTCTCCCGCTTCTAGATTTAACTGCCCGACTTCAAAATCCGCCATCGGCAAAATTCCGAGCGGAAAACCTCCCGATTCGAGTTGTTCAACCTGACCGCCGATACGACCGACGAGCGGTGGATTATGTCCGGCATTGATATATTGCAGAATCCCAGTTTGCGGGTCGAGTTCGGCGACGAAAAGCGTTACAAAGCGGTTGGAAGGCGTGTTTTCAGCCAAGTATTGATTAACCGATTTAACCATTTCATACAGCGAAGTTTTGGCGGCGACCTGAGCATGAATAGCCGCGTGAACGCTCGACATCAACAGCGCAGCGGCAGTTCCTTTGCCGGAAACGTCCCCGAGCGCGACAAGCATTTTTCCGTCGTGCTGCGGGATAAAATCGTAATAATCGCCGCCGATTTCATAACAGGAAAAGGAAATTCCCTGAAACTCGTAATCGTCCATTACGGGCGGCGCGGACGGCTGAAAGCTCTGCTGAATTTCAGTCGCCAATTCGAGTTCGCGCTCCATTCTCTCGCGCTCGAAGCGTTCTTCGAGCAGCCGCGCATTTTCGACGCGAATTGCAGCAACCGAAGCTAATGTTGTCAGGATATTGAGATGTTCTTCGGTAAAATTCGATTCAAATGTCGGTGAATCGGCATAAATAATTCCAAAAACTTCCGTTTGGCTAATGCTCAACGGCACAGCCAAAACCGAGCGAATACCGAGCAGTGACATTGTTTGGCTGGCAAAACGCGGGTCGTGTTGCGCGTCGCTCGTTAAGACGGATTTACCGTTTTTCATTACTTCGTCCAAAACGGTGCGGCTAATGCGAACTTCTTCTATTGTTTCATCTCTGCCGCGTTTTCGCGCCACCGAAATTTTCATTCCGTCCTCAGCCGTTTCATCGCGCAGCATAATCACGCATCTTTCGGCTGGAACTGCTTCAAAAACGAGCGAGGCGACTTGATGCAGGGTTTCGTCCAAACCGCTCGAAGAAAGCAACGCGACGCCGACTTTGCTTATCAAACCGAGCAATTCGTTGCGTGATGAGAACTGCGATTCGAGAATTTCAGCCGTAGGCACTTGCCGCGTAAATGAAATTGTCATCGAGGGGTCAAGGGCTTGGGTATTGTCGGCGATTAAAGTCGCGTTTCTGTTTTCTCTCAGTCTTTCGTCTTCAAAAATAATAGACGTTTCCCCGATTTGAATTTCACCGCCGGATATGAGCGGAAGCGGTATTGAAACCGCCGAACCGTTGTAGCGCGTGCCATTTGCCGAGCCTAAATCGTGCAGCCAGTAGGCATCGCCTTCCTTGCGGACTTCGGCGTGCAGACGCGAAGCAAAAGCGTCGGGAATGCAAACATCGCTTCGCGCGGAACGACCGATTGTCGTGCGAAGCCGCGAAAGCGGATAATTTTCCGTCGGATGCGCCGAATTTTTGATAATCAACTGAGGCATAAATTCAAATCGAATTACGAATTTCAAATTACGAATTATGAATTAAAAGAAATTTTCAAACATTCGTAATTCTTAATTCTCAATTCGTAATTATCTTAGCTTTTCGTCGTCCATAAACTACGACTGTTCCCGCTAGAAAATCGTGTAGAGCGCGACCTTTTTGATTGAAAGCCGCAAACAAAAATCCTAATCCGAAAGTTAAAATGGTTAAAGGATAACCGACTAAATGACGTAGCAGCAAAGAACCGAGAGAAGGCGGATTACCGTCGGCTCTAACAATCCTCAAACCAGTCAACATCTTCCCTAAACTCTTTCCGGTGAACATCGGAAAAATGACGAAATTTGTTATTGCCAGCAAAATCATTATCAGCCAACCGGCGTTGCTGACCTCGCTGGTCAGCAGCTTTGCGCCGTCATAATTGAATGACCTTCCGAGTAAAAGACTTATTACCGGAATGCAAATCAGCAATATATAGTCAATCAAGATTGCTCCGCAACGTAGTAAAAACGGTGTTTTTAATCGCTCCGCATCAAAATCTACGATTATTTGCTCGGCTCTTAAACGCTTAACCGGAACAGTTCTTTCAACACGCGCACTCATATAGTTATTCAAAATACTTGTTGTTTTTTTCGAGCAAATATCTTATCAAGCGACGACAAAATGCAAAGTCGTATCGCCAAGTTTTATTTTATCGCCGTTGTTCAATGCAAACGGCTGGTGCGGCAAAAGTCGGACGGTTTCCTTAACCACGGGCAGCACAATCGTTCCGTTTGAAGAACCTAAATCTTCCACCAAAAAATTCGTTCCTTCGCGCCAAATGCGCGCGTGTTTTCTGGAGATTTTTGTTTGCGGGTCGAATTTGGACAAATCAATTTCAGGAAATATATTCGATACGGGGTCGCGTCTGCCAACCAAATTTTCATTCTTTTCCAAAAGAAATGAAGGCGTTTTGAGTTCGTTTGTGCCAACGATCAAAAGTTGCGCGGTAAAACGCTCAGGTGAACGGTCGTGCAAATGAACGCCTTTATGAGCAAGCGGCTGTTTTGCACCGCAAAACGCGCAAAACATATCGGTTGCCACTATTTTTTGTCCGCAAAATCCGCAAAAGACCGGCTGGTCGGCAAATGCCGCAGGGGATGGTGTTTCCTTAACTCCGAAAGTAACTTTATTTGCCTTTAAATTTTCCAGATGTTTGACGAGTGCTTCGCGCAATTCGGCGGCTGATGCAAAACGCTTATCCGCGCTGTATTCAACCGCCCGCATTAAGATTTTTTCCATCTGGTCGGAAATCTGCGGATTTATCTGGCGCGGACGCGGGTGTTTTTGAAAATCAAAGATTAAAAGCGGATTGCTTTGCGGGTCTGCGCCGGTAAGGAGATGAAACAAGGTCGAGCCGAGACTATAAATATCCGAGCGCGGCTCGACATTGCCGGAAAAAAGCTCGGGTGGCGCATAACCCATTGTGCCGACTGCTGTTACGCCTTTTTCTTCCTTATTTACCCAACGCGCAATGCCGAAATCAATCAGCATCACGCGACTCGAATTTCCGCCGTCAACCATAATGTTGGCGGGTTTTAAATCACGGTAAATAATAGCGGGCTGGCGATTATGCAGATAATCCAGCACGTCGGCAATCTGAATCGCCCATTCGGTAACGATTTTTTCTTCGATTCGACCTTCGGACGCGGAACGCAGGCGCGAAGCCAAATCGCCGCCGGATATATATTTCATCACGAGATAAAATCTGGCTTCCTTGTCGTCAAAAAAATAATCGTATATCGTCGGAATCGCTTGATGTTCCAAAGAGGTCAAAAGCAAGGACTCGCGCTTAAAATCGCTGACGGCTTTTTCCTGCTGAGCGTCTTCGATATACGACTGCACCATTTCCTTGACGGCACGCAGAACGCCGCCCAAGTTCTTGTCCGAAGCCAAATAAACCGCGCCCATTCCGCCGCCGCCGATTTTCCGCACGATTTCATAACGTCCGTTTAAGACTGTTCCTTCGTCCAGAGGTTTTAATTTTGCGGATTTTTTTCCGTCGGTTTCGGTAATCGCAATGTTTGGCGTGGTAAATGAGCGATTAGCATTTCCCTGCTCTACCTTCGTTGAATGAGGATTTTGTATAACAAGCACCGAATCCTCTTGGGCTAAACCGACAGAATGCAAATCTCCGGCTTTTTCACCGTCAGATTTTTCTTTATCATTTAAAGAAGGTTTTTCCATTATCCGCACCGAATCAAACATCGGCGGCGGACAATAACTCTCCGCCGGTTCGAGTTCGGTGTCAGGTTTTGAAATCGGTTTTTCCGCTTCCGCATTCGCCTCTGAATTTTCAAAACCGGAAACTCTACTCCCGGAAAAACCAGCCGGTTCATCGGGTTTAGATTCGTGAAAATCAGGGTTTTGTATTTGGGATGAATTCTTGTCCGACGCGGTAGTTGATTTGCC
>DATLXD010000119.1:0-4472 GCA_035575965.1 Pyrinomonadaceae bacterium
TACAGCAAAAATGAAGGAACTAATCCCGCGCCAAATGTTCGAAGTCCCGATTCAAGCCGCCATCGGCGCAAAAGTCATCGCCCGCGAAACCGTCAAAGCAATGGGCAAAAACGTCATCGCCAAATGCTACGGCGGCGACATCAGCCGCAAGCGCAAACTGCTCGAAAAGCAAAAAGAAGGCAAGAAGCGAATGAAAAAAGTCGGACGCGTCGAGATTCCGCAAGAAGCGTTTCTGGCTGTCTTGAAGGTTAATGAAAGTTAATTATTATTTTTTGAGTAATAAACAAACTGGAATTATTCTATTGCCTACATTGAGCAATCTGACAACGATGATGCTTGGGAAAAATTTGCTTATGTTAAAAAAGAAAAGCCGCCAAATTTGACGGCTTTTCTTTTTTACTCTCCAAGTCTTTCCTGCGCCAACCCGTGAATTTTTTCCTGCGCGTCTTCATCAATTTCCTCGCCGCCAAACCACGCTTTTATTTCCTCAACCGGACGACCGAGTGCCAGCGCAAGTTTCTCGTCGTCTGACTTGAAAACTTTCGTTTTTAATTTTCGCAAAATGTCCAAGCCTTCCGAGTTACCATTTCCTTTCGCTTTCGCCGCTTCATTTTGATTCATAAATTTTTCCCTTAGTATTTGTAAAATTATCTTTTAAGACCAAGATGTAAAATATGATGACGCGCCCGGTAAAAGTTTTCAAGTTTCGGTTTAATTTTCCTGCGGGTTTCTGTTAAATCTTTAATGAATAATAATCTTAAATGTTAAGCGAATTGAAATGATGTCCGTAATTGTCGTTGCAACAAAAAACACTGGGAAAGTCAGGGAATTAAAAGAACTGCTTGGAGATTTGCCGTTACAATTAAAAAGTCTGAACGAATTCCCAGACATCGTCGAAGCAGAGGAAACGGGCGCGACTTTTGCGGAAAATGCCGTTATCAAGGCGCGATCCTACGCTTTGCAAACCGGATTTTGGAGCTTAGCCGACGATTCGGGTTTAGAAGTTGAGGCTTTAGTTGGCGCACCCGGCGTTTTTTCCGCTCGATACGTAGGTGAAGATGCCAACGACCAGGAAAGAATCGCAAAACTTATTTACGAATTAGATAAAACACAAGACACGCGACGGTCAGCGAGATTTGTTTGCGCGATGGCGATTTCAAACGAAAAAGGTGAGATAAATTTTTTGACGGAAGGTGTTTGCAACGGGAAGATCGCTCTAAGTCCAAGCGGTACAAACGGTTTCGGTTATGATCCGATTTTCGTGCCTGTCGGGTTTGAGCATACTTTCGGTGAACTCTCCGACGAAATAAAGCAGGAAATAAGCCATCGGGCGCAGGCAGTAAAAAAAATTATTCCGTTTTTACGCGGTTTTTACGCTGTTTCACTTGACCAATCAAATTTTCGCCTGTAAAATTCGGCACTTGAAAGTGTTTCTTAAATGAAACGCAAAACTCGCGGGGCGTAGCACAGCCTGGTAGTGCGCTCGGTTTGGGACCGAGAGGTCGGATGTTCGAATCATCTCGCCCCGACCAATCATTTTATGATTGACGAAGACCCGGATACCGCTTACAGCATTTGGATTATGTAAGCAAATCGTGTTCGATTAAGTAGTAATTTACATTGACAAAATAACCTTGGAGGAAATTTATAATTATGGCAGCAGCAACAACCAGTAAACGTATGACCCAAACGGAGATTATCAGCCAATTAGCTGAAAAATCAGGAATGAAGAAAGCGGACGCAAAGGAATTTTTTACCGCATTAGCGGCTCTCGCCACCAGCGAAGTCAAAAAGAACGGTGAATTTACGCTTCCGGGTTTCGGAAAATTGGTCAAAGCCACCCGCAAAGCGCGTGAAGGTCGCAACCCGGCAACCGGCAAACCGATTAAAATTCCGGCTAAAACAACCGTTAAATTCCGTCTTGGCAAAGCTATGAAAGATGCCGTCGGCGGAAAATAGTTTGTTTCTTTTTATCTTTTCAGACTGTCGAACCTTTTAAGTTCGACAGTCTTTTTCTTTGGCTTCGGGGCGGTTTGAGAAAAATGTCACAAATGCAAAAAAAAATGGTGACAAAAAGTAAATTCTCTGTTAAAATTTTCAATATAATAGTTGAAAGACACCGACAATTTTATCAATTCGGCAAATACTTGGTTGTTAAATTCAACTAGGATACTAGGAAAAGTTTCATTTCTTGAGCTATTCCGTGAAACTTGCAGCGTTTTGCGACAAGTTCCACAAGAACAAGGGAAATTTCAATTGAAGGAGAATATAAAGTGGCAGCAGCTAAACAAATGACTTTGCAAGATCGCATCTTGCAGATAGACCATATCCAAGCCCGACGCTTCGCTAAATTGAGTGGCGCGACGGCGGAAATTGCGACTGAAGGAATTATCAGACATCTGCGGGCTTGCGCCCGGATGGATGTCAACCCGGATGCTTCAGCCGTCAGAGAAATAATTGATGACGCTTTAAACGGCAGACGAGTTTTTGCCGAAACATCAAATGACCTTCTCGCTGCATAATTCGTTTTTATAAATTAGTTAATATTTAATTTGACCGCCTTTTTTCGGCGGTCTTTTTTATTGTTTGAATTAAAAATTTACGGGTTCGTTGTTTTAAGACTTACTTTATAAAGCGTGTAATCACCGCAGCTCTCGCCTACGTCGAGTTCATACCAACGCCGCAGATTTGAAAAATCCGGCGGCGCGGAGTTCGGCGAGACGACAAAGGAAAGTGTCGGCTGTGTCGCCTGCTTGAAACTGAAATTTTTGTAATAATTGTCGTATCGCGCAACTTCCGCTTCGATTTCGGCGACGGTCAGCGGGCGCGAGTTGACCGAAAGCGTCGCGTTGAATCTGTCCCAGCCGAAAAGTGCCATATACGCTTCGATGTCGCCGCGCTTAAAATCTCGCCGGAGCCAATCAGCATCGTGTCCGCCGTAATAAAGCATCTGGTAGAAACGCTCTTTGTTTTCCTGCCAGCCGACACCGGCGAAAACGTGCTGATGACGCGCCCAGAGAACAGCTTGCGGCGCAGAAACAGGCTGATTGTCGGCTTGAACATAATCGAGATTTAATGTAACTGAGTCTTTCGCAGCCGCTCGATTTTCTGAGGCAAGCTCGGCGAGTCGCTTCGTTACAGGCATTGCCTGTTCGCGTTCGATGTTCCACGACATCAAAACTCGCGTTGTATATTTGACTTCAACGTAACCCCAAACGACGGCGGCAAAACCCGAAACAAGTAAAATCGCCGTGTAAATCTTCAGCGCACGCACTTTTTTCAAAAAAAGAAAAATCATCAACACGATAACCAGAGCCGTAATGTAATTCACCACATAAAATTCGTAGTGAAACGGCTGCAAAGAGCGTCCAGTAATAATCTGCTGATTAAAAACAAGGAATGGAACGAGCGCAAGTGCGAGCAGGAAAATTGTTGTCGTTTGCTTTGATTCGGTAAATCCGCGCCAGACGGCGACAGCTAACAAAATAAGTCCGATGTAACAGACAATTGCGGGAAAACGCAGTAAATCAGGTGCGTGAGTTAAAACGAGAAGCTGAATCGAATCCGTCCCGGGTGCGCGTCGTGAGAGCAGATAAGCGTAAGGCACGAGCGCAAGAAAAGAAACGGCATCGGTTAAAAGAATAAACGGTAAATCTCGCTTCCAATTTTCAGGTCGCAAAACAAACCACGAGAAAGTCAGTGCAAAAAGAAACGCGGCGGCGGTCGTCCACAAATAAAAATATGAAAAAACGAGAACGGCAAAACACAATCCGGCTGAAACGGCTGAAACGCATCTGGTTGATTTAATTTGGCTTTTCAGACTCAGCCAGATAAAGCCGAACATTGCGAAAAAAAACGGGAACGCCGCCGCCGGAATATATCTTCGCAGAAACGGCAAAAACGGATACGCCGCGCCGTGTCCCAAAAATTCTTTTATCACGCCGTTACCCGAAGCGAGCGCACCGCCGAACAAGACGACTAGTGTGCCGACAAAGGCAAAACGATTGTCTTCGGTGATTTGCGCCAGAAGCCAGAATAAAGCCAGAGCCGTGAAAAAACTTGCGGCAGGCGCGAGTAAAATAAAGGTGTTTGCGGCGTTCAGACCGAAGAAACGCGCTGGAATTGAAATTGCCAGAGGCGGCAGAAATTGTATGGAAAAAATTGATTCGGCTTGCGGTGCTTCGACGCTTTCGTCGCGCCCCGAATACGGATCGTTTTTTCGAGGTCTGCCATCAATCAAGGCTTGCAAGTAAGCGGCATATGCAACTTCGTCCAAATCATTGGAAGCAAAAGTTCCGTTCCATTCGCTGCCACGCTCGTTCCAGAGAGCAAGCTGCGGATACAAACCGAACAGCGCGACAATGATTCCCGCCAAAATTCCGAAACGCCAATTAACATTTACCATTTGTCATTTATCATTTATCATTTACCGTTTGCTAGATGTTAATTGTTAAATGATAAATGTTCAATGA
>DATLXD010000120.1:0-2124 GCA_035575965.1 Pyrinomonadaceae bacterium
TGTTGCCGGAATGCCCGCGACGAGCGTTAAAATTCCACCATAAAAGCCAATCGTGGCAAGGTCAAATTTGTGATATTGGAAATAAAACGTCGCTCCCCAAATCGAAAGATTATTGGTCGCCAGACCGAACAGCGCGTAACCCGCACAAAGCAGAACAAAACTTTTGTTTGACAAAAGTCTTTTCCAATCGGAACTAGAATAATTTGTCTCAGTCGCTGTTACCCTTCTTCTCTGCGGTTCGCGTAAAAGATAGACCAAAACGGCGAAAACGATTCCGGGAAAACCGACAATCATAAACGCCGCGCGCCATCCGTATTGTCCCAAATAACCGCCTAAAAGCGCGGCAAACCCCGCGCCAATGGCGATCCCATCGAATAAATGCTCGTTACGGTGGCGCGTTTTGTCGGCGGAAAATAATCGCTCAACAGAGAAATCGCGGCGGGTCCCAAAGTCGCCTCGCCGACACCAACCATCACGCGGCATAGAAAAAGCGTCCAGAAACCGGCGGCAAAAGCCGTCAAACCGGAAAACAAACTCCAAACCGCAACGCCAATCGCAATTATCTTCGTCCTCGAACCTTTATCAGCGAGCCGCCCGAACGGAATTCCGAGAAGCGTGTAGAAAATGACAAAAGAAGTCGTTCCGAGTAGAGCCAGCTGCGTGTCGGAAAACGACATTTCCTTTTTGATAAGCGGAAAAAGAATAAAAATAATCGTGCGGTCGAGAAAATTCAAAATATACACGAACATCAATAAACCAAGCGCATACCAGGCGTATCCGGTCGCCTTTTGTTCAGTGATTTCCGTCTTATTTTGCATATTAATTTCAACTCAAAATCTTCACGACGGCTTCACCTTTAACAACCGCTTCGCCCGCTTGATTCACGCAGATCGTCTCGAGCGTAACAATCGGTTTATCTTCGCGGATATTCGTAACAGTTGCGGTTGCCGTTACCGTGTCGTCGAGAAAAACCGGCGCGACGAATTTCATCGTTTGGCTCAAATAGACGACTCTGCGCTCTTTAAATTTGTAACCGAGAACGGCGGAAATCAACGCGCCGGAAATCATTCCGTGTGCGATACGCTTCTTAAATTGCGTCGTTTTTGCAAATTCTTCGTCCAAGTGAATCGGATTGTAATCACCGGACAGTTCGGCAAAGCTGCGAACAACTGCGTCGGTAATTTGTTTGCTGGTGGAGAATTTATCTCCAACTTTTAATTCCATATTTTTTTGTCGGGAACGCTGCAAAGATTGTACAAATAATCTAAAAACTCCCGCGTTTGTTCAAGATTAATCCCTACTCAAAACTTTTTCGCACTTTCGCACTCAGTGCAGGCAGGATGCCTGCGCCTCGACTATTTTCCGCGTTCCAGCTATTTTCCCAAAAATTCCAAAACCTGTTTATTAAAATCCGCCGCCCTCTCAAATTGCGGAGCGTGACCGCAATTATCAAATATGACAAGCAACGAACCGGCGATGCCTTTGTTGAATTTTTCCGCATCGGCGACAGAAATCAAGCCGTCTTGTTTGCCCCAGACAATCAGCGTCGGCTTTTTGATTTCGCCAAGCCGCGTATCGAGAAAATCTTCGCGCCGTCTGATTGATTCAATAAGACTGTTAATCGTGTAACCGTCGCCTGCAATGATTCGCTGCGTCATAAATTGGTCAACTAACGCTTCGTTATTTTGCAGCGCGGGATTAGCGAAAATCAGCTTCAGATTCGCCCTGATTTCATCACGGGTCGAGTTATTCAATTGATAAATCCGGTCGAAATCAATCTCCTTCGGCGCAAGTCCCGCCGCGTCAACCAACACGATTTTTTCGACTTTTGACGGATATTTGATTGAGTAAAATCCCGCAATCCAACCACCGAGCGAGTTGCCGACAAGCGAGGCTTTCTCAATTTTTAATTCCGACATAAACTTGTCGAGGAAATCCGCGTAAGTCCCGACGCGGTATTTCAACATCGGTTTGTCTGACTTGCCGAAACCGATTTGGTCAGGCGCGATGACGTGGTATTTCGCTGCCAAAGCCGCGATATTAAATTGCCAGCTTTCCGTGTTTGCACCAAGACCGTGAAGCAAAATGACGGTCGGATTTTTTACGTCGCCCGCTTCGAGGTAG
>DATLXD010000121.1:0-4098 GCA_035575965.1 Pyrinomonadaceae bacterium
AGCTGCGGATACAAACCGAACAGCGCGACAATGATTCCCGCCAAAATTCCGAAACGCCAATTAACATTTACCATTTGTCATTTATCATTTATCATTTACCGTTTGCTAGATGTTAATTGTTAAATGATAAATGTTCAATGACGAATGAAAATATGAGTTTGAAAGATAAAATCACCGGCGATTTGACCCACGCGATGAAGGCGAAAGACGCAAACCGTTTATCGGTTTTGCGAATGGTCAAAGCAAATCTGATGAACCGGCAAATCGAAAAGGGCGAAGATTTAACTGAGGAAGAAATCACAAAAGCCTTGCAATCGCTCGTCAAACAACGCCGCGACTCAATCGAGCAATACGAAAAAGCCGGACGCACGGAACTTGCCGAAAAGGAAAAATCCGAACTAGTCGTGATTGAAGATTACCTGCCGCAAGCCGCCTCCAGAGAAGAAATTGAAAAGGCTGTTTCCGATGCAGTTTCCGAAACCGGCGCAAGCTCAATTAAGGAAATGGGCGTGATAATGAAAGCGGCGCAAGCAAAACTCGCGGGCAAAAGCGCGGACGGAAAACTTTTGAGCGAAACTGTCAAATCAAAATTACTAAATCAATAAGTTCGATGTAATTTTTTTGTATTTTTTTGCGGAATTGGATTTTAAGGTCAGCCGTTTTTCTATCTAAGGTCGTCAAATGCAGATTTGAAATATAATGAAATATGAAAATCAAAAAAGTAATTTTAATCGTGATTTGTCTTTGTATGTTTTCCGTCGTAGCAAACGCGCAAAAGATGATGGCTGATTTAATTGTCGTCAACGCCAAAGTGCGGACGATGGATGCAACCAAATCGAGTGCCGAAGCTGTTGCGGTTTTAGACAATAAAATTATTGCCGTCGGCTCAAACGGAGAAATCCGCGCGTTGGTCGGCGCAAAGACGCGGACGATTGACGCGGGCGGTAAACTCCTGCTGCCGGGTTTTAATGATTCGCACGTGCATTTTCTTGACGGCGGTTTGCAGCTTTCGAGCGTTGATTTGCGCGACGCCAAATCGCCCGCCGAATTTGCCGAACGAATAAAGAAATTTGCGGCGACACTGCCCAAAGGACGCTGGATTTTGGGCGGAACGTGGGACCATGAAAATTGGACTCCGAATAATCTGCCGACCAAAGAATTGATTGACGCCGTAACGCCTGACAATCCGGTTTTCGTGCAGCGGCTCGACGGACATATGGCACTGGCGAACAGTTTAGCATTGAAAATGGCGGGTGTTACGAGAGACACGAAAACGCCCGAAGGCGGCGAAATTGTTCGTGATTCGACGGGCAATCCGACCGGAGTTTTGAAAGATTCGGCAATGGGATTTGTTTATAAAGTCGTTCCGCCAGATACGTTTGAACAAAAACTCGAAGCCGCCAGAGCCGCGACCGATTACGCCGCCAGTTTGGGTGTCACCAGCGTTCAAGATATGTCAGCCGGAACGGATGTCGCCGTTTATCAGGAATTGATTCGGCAAGGCAAATTAAAAACGCGCATTTACGCGGTTTCGCCGCTTGGCGATTGGCAACGCTGGCAAAAGACTGGTATTCGTCGCGCGTTTGGCGATGAAATGCTGCGCGTCGGCGGGTTAAAAGGTTTTGCCGACGGCAGCCTCGGTTCGACGACCGCCTGGTTTTATGAGCCGTATTTGGACGCGCCTAATTCGACCGGACTTGCTTCGGACGAAATACCGAAAATGTTTGAAAATGTTGCAGGCGCGGACAAATCAGAACTTCAAGTGATGATTCACGCCATTGGCGACCGCGCCAACGACGAAATTTTGAAAGTTTATGAGCGCATTGAAAAAGAAAACGGCAAGCGCGACCGCCGTTTTCGCGTCGAACACGCGCAGCATTTGAACGCGGATTTAATACGGCGTTTCGCGGCAGATAAAGTCGTCGCTTCGATGCAGCCGTATCATGTGATTGACGACGGACGTTGGGCTTATAAAAGATTAGACGAAAAACGTTTGAAAGGCACTTACGCTTTTCGTTCATTATTAGATTCGGGCGCGGTGTTGGCTTTCGGTTCGGATTGGTTTGTCGCGCCGCTCAATCCGATTTTGGGTGTTTATGCCGCCGTGACACGGAGAACTTTTGACAACAAAAATCCGACGGGCTGGATACCGGAACAAAAAATCAATGTGGAAGAAGCCGTCCGCGCCTACACCGTCGGCTCGGCTTTCGCCGAATTCCAGGAAAATGTGAAAGGCACAATCGCACCCGGAAAACTTGCGGATTTTGTGATTCTTTCAGATGACATTTTTTCCATAAATCCGAACGACATCGAAAAAACGCGAGCTGTCATGACCGTTGTTGACGGACGCATTGTGTATGAGGCGAAATATAGGAACGCATCGGCGCGTCTTCAATAAAAAAAAATGGGTGCGGTGATGAAAGCGGCGCAAGCAAAACTCGCGGGCAAAAGTGCGGATAATAAGATTGTGAGCGAAATTGTGAACCTTAATTTACAAAATTGATAAAAATACTTAATGAATCTTAAATAGACATCTTTCCTAAATAAGACTTTATTCTGCTAATGTTAGCAGAATGAGTTTGTTTGAAAAATACAAGATGAAGAAGTCGGCTGAATTTACTCGCCTTGTTCGAGTAAATTATGGCACATTTGAAATCATCTTAGAAAAACTTGAAGCCGAAATCGCTCGCTACAAAGCAGCTAAACCGATGCGTCGGCGTGGTCTGAAAAGTTCTTTGACAGTTGCCGACCAACTGCTTTTGACCTTGATTTATTTACGCCAATATCACACTTTTTTGCAGCTTGGCGAAATGTTTTCAATTTCTGAAAGTTATGTCCACAAACGCTGTACTTTTATTTCTCAAAGATTGATTAAACATTTTACAGAGAGGTTCGGGTCCGGTTAAATTAGACCACCTCAAAGCGTTTTGAAAAGCAGTTTTTACAATCAACCATTTGAAAAAAGATTCAATCAGCGGACGAAAAGCAGAAACAAAGCGTGACCGCAACGGCTTGGTTTGAAAGACAGATTCATTTGGTTTTCTTTTCTGCGCAGTTAAAAGTTGAACTCCTTTGACTTGTAAATTAAGTTTGGTTTCCGTATCGGAGAATACGCCTTGTCTGCAAACAAAATGCCGTTAAATTGACGGGTCTTCCGCCTTTGCCGGACGATTTTCTTCAGTCATTTTGGTTGTTCCGAGCGTCGAATCAAAATAATAATGTCCGTCCCCCGAACCTTCCTGCGGGTCGGCGTTGATAGAATAAAAAGACGGTTTCGTCCCCGATGATTCTTGAACGGTCATTTTGAAAATGTAGCCGTTGACAACCGGATTTTCTCCGGCAAATCGCTCGTCAAGTCCGGCGGATTTGATAAGTTCGTCAAAATTTGGCGCGAACTTGCCTTGATGTTTTCCGGCATAACCGATTTGTAATGTTTTAATAGTGTTAATAGATGCGGCGGCAGAAGTTTCATTGCCGTTATTGACCATTTTGCGATAAGCGGGAATGCCGACCCCAATCAACAGCGCGATAATCGCAATCACAATCATCAACTCAATCAAGTTAAAACCTTGCTGGTTTTTAAAGTTTCGACGTAAATTTTTCATATCTTTATAAATCCTCATAAAACAAATTTCTCCGATTTTCTTTCACGGAAATCTTGTCGTTAAGTTTCAGAATTTTAGTTAGTTTTACCACAAATTTGCAACAGTTGAAAATCTTTCGGAACTTTTTGCTGGCTTCGGCATCTCAGGATAAACAAAGATTTTCACTTTTTTAATGCAGATTGTCTTGATAATTTTGTAGAATAGATTTGGCAATACCGCTTTTGCATTAGGGAAAATAATGAGAGATTGGATAGTCAGCGAAACCGAAACAATAGAAAAGTCCGCGCCGATTGCTTTCGATACGGTCGAAAAAATACATCGCCTGCAAGCGGCGATTGAAACCGTTATCAAAGGCAAATCCGAAACGGTCAAGCTCGCGCTCGTCGCCTTGCTCGCCAAAGGTCATCTTTTAATCGAAGACGTTCCCGGTGTCGGCAAAACGACGCTTGCCAATGCTCTGGCGCGTGCGCTCGATTTATCTTTTCAACGCATA
>DATLXD010000122.1:0-6795 GCA_035575965.1 Pyrinomonadaceae bacterium
ATGCCTGAACCGTTCATATTTTCAATCATCGCCATCACGCTCGGATAATCGCGGCTCAAAACGGCAAAGTCGAGTTCGGCTTTTGTTTTCTCGCCGTCTTTGAAAACGTCCTGTACGTTGATGCGCGAAACGCTGACACCGCCGGGCAGAACCGATTCCAAATCGGCAAACAGCCGCGACCAGCCGAAAGTTTTATTGGCGACGAGTTTGTGCGCGCCAACCAGTAACGCGCTTTGTTCGGGCGTTAGCTGCTGCTGCACGAGTTCGCCTTTACCTTTTAATGCCTTGACCTCGGCGTTCATCTGCTCGATTTCGCTTTTGGCAATTTCATTTTTAGCAGTCGTATCACGCAGTTTAGCAAACGAAAGTGTCGCGCCCGACACGGCTAAAGCCAAAAACAAAAGCGCGATCAGATACGGCAAAGTGCGATTGCGAAAAGGTCTGCTGGAAAGATTGAGTTTATTAATCACTTTTATTTCAGTTCAAAGTTCAATGTTTAATGTTCAAAGTTTAAGGACATTTGGAGTTTTTTCAGCTTTAATTCTTGAACTTGGAACTTTGAACCGCTTTGTCAGTTTAACACGAAAAATTTAGATTGTCCTTTGTGTCTGTTTTGTTGCCCGCACCTTCAAATTTTCCGTATTTCTGCATTTACGGGGAAAAGTTTTCGCGGTTATGCGCTTCTTTCGTCTGCTTTCACGTTTGATTGGAAATAAAAGTTGCAAAGTTTTCAATCAAAGCTCTGATTTACAGAACAAAACATTTCCGGTGAAATTTGCTAGAGTAAATTTCGGCAAGTTTAATTATGGAAATTCCGAGAAACTCCCTGAGTGACAAGCAATTTCACGATTTACGATTCACGATTTACAATTTACTATTAGAAACGGATGAAGATTCTCATTGTCAAACTCAGCAGTATCGGCGATGTCGTTCACGCATTGCCCGCGCTGGCGGCGATTCGACGCGCTTTGCCTGACGCGGAAATATCCTGGGCAGTCGAGAGAAACGCGGCTGAGATTTTGCGCGGCAATAAACTGATAAATAATCTCATCGAAATCGACACGCACTCGCTGCGCAGCGGAAAAAGAATCGAAGAAATATTAGCCGGCGCGGGCAGACAATTGCGTGAGCTTCGCCGATTTAAATTCGACGCGGTGCTTGATTTACAAGGACTTCTAAAATCTGCCGCTGTTGCCAAGCTCGCCAAAGCAAAACGCAGTTACGGATTCTCCAAACAAAATCTGCGCGAACCGGCGAGTCGTTTTCTTCTAACCAATACGATTGAAGTCGAGCAAAATTCGCACATTATCGTCAAAAATTTAACTTTGGCAGAAAAGGTTTTGAAAATTCCCGTTCCCGCAAACAATTTTGAGTTTCCGATTTTCACAGGTGAAAATCACCGCGAAGAAGCCGAAAAAATTGTCGAAAAATCGGGCGAAAATTTTGCGATATTAAATCCGGCTGGCGGTTGGACGACAAAGCTCTGGCACGCAGAAAATTTCGGCGCGTTGGCGGACGGACTTTGGGAAGAAAACAATTTAACTTCAGTTGTTACAACCGCGCCAAATGAAATCGAATTAGCGCAAAAAGTTTTGCAAAACAGTAAATCGGGAAAAGTTTTGCTTGCTCAACCGAGCTTGAAAGGCTTTTACGAACTAGCAAAAAAAACTAAAATCTACATCGGGGGTGACACCGCGCCGACACACTTGGCAGTTGCCGCAAAAGCACCGATTGTCGGCATTTTCGGTCCGACCGAATGGCGGCGCAACGGAAGCCCGAACACTGCAGACATTTGCATTGACCGAACGGACATCGGCTGCCGCACAGATTGCCACCGGCGAACCTGCGATAATTGGATCTGTATGGACATCGAGGTTGAAACAGTTTTGCAAGCGGTGCAAAAAAGGTTAAAAATAAAAATGTAGGCAAACACAAATAATTGCTAAATAATAGTTTTTCTACGACTTATACTTCTTAATTAATTGTGATAAATAAAAGAGTTTTACAACGTATTCGCGTGCCACTCGGATTTTTGTTCAGCATCATTTTTCTCGTCTTTGCGCGTCCTGATGCGACGGTTTTGATAATTGGCGGAATCGTTGCGGTTATCGGAATTTTGATTCGCGCCTGGGCTTCGGGACATATTCGTAAAAATCAAAATTTGGCAATGTCGGGACCGTATTCACACACTCGCAATCCGCTTTATTTAGGAAGTTTTGTACTAGGCATCGGTTTTACGATTGCGGCAGGCGTCTGGTGGCTCGGAATCATCTTTATCACCTTATTTTTGGGCATCTATTTGCCCGTGATGCGCGTCGAATCCGGTGATTTAACAAAACTTTTTGGCGCGGAATATGAGGAATATGCCGGACGAGTTCCGCTCTTTTTTCCGAGTCTGAAAGCGTATCGAGCTTCCGACGAAAAATTCGATATGAGTTTGTATATGCGACACCGCGAGTATCAAGCGGCTTTAGGATTGGCTTTCACGTGGCTGGTGTTGGCTTTTAAGACGTTTTTTCTAAAATAACCAATATGAAATTGAAATCGTTTTGTGCATACATAATCGTTTTCGCATTTTGTTTTTCGTCTGCTTTCGCGCAGTCAGCGAAAAAATTTGAATCCTATACTGTCGGCGAAACCTTGGTTTACGAAGCCAAATTCAGCAAGGCGGTTTTTCGCGGTATCGCGGTTGCGGATTTGAATTTCAGCGTCGAGCGCGCGCTGAACAACCAGGATTTTTTAATCAAAGCCCAAGCAAAATCAAAAGGTACAATCGCCAAACTTTTTAATTACAAATTTTATCAAGATATCCAATCAATCGTTGACGATAAAAATTTTTCGATTCTGAAAACCGTCAAGCGTGATGAGCAGAAAGAGCGCAGGCGCGACAGCACAGCCGTTTTTAATTATAAAAACCGTGAAGTTACATATATCGAAAGCGACCCGAACGACACGGCGCGTGCGCCGCGCATCGTGGCTTCGAGCATCGAAACCGGTACGCAGGATATGGTTACGGGGATTTACACTTTGCGTCGTCTGCCGCTCGCCGTCGGCAAAACATTTGAGGTCAGCATCAGCGATTCCGGTTTGGTTTATAAAGTTCCGGTGCGCGTTACCGCCCGTGAAGAAATAAAAAGTATTTTGGGAAAAACTTCGTGCTTTCGCGTCGAGCCGGAAATTTTCGGCGAAAACCGCTTGATTGAACAAAAAGGAAGTATGGTTATTTGGATTACCGACGACTCGCGCCGCCTGCCCGTTCGCTCGCAAATCAACAGTAATATCGGAAGAGTGGAAGTAAAGCTCAAAAGTTTCGATTACAATTCAGCCGCTTCGCTTAAAATAAAATAAATCGAGCTGGCGATTATGATTTTTACCGCAGAGGCGCAGAGACAACGCGGAGATACGCTGAGATTTTTCTGTTATTCTCGGCGAAGCTCAGCGAAACCTCTGCGCCTCTGCGGTAAAATCTTTCTCGATTTTGAGAATTAACAACTTTGGTTAAAATAATATCAGGTCTGAAACCTTAAAGTATTTTCATTACTTGTTACTTACCCGAAAAGCCCGCATAATCTTCGTGTCACACAGTTTTTTATAAATTCCTATGAGCGAAAAAGATACGAAAAAAGAATTAACTAACGACGCGCAATCCGAAATCGCATCAAATGAAAAAAATGACGTTAAAAAATTAACGGAAGATTTTAACATTCACCCGTTCTCGTCGGCGGAGATGATAAAAGCTGTAAAATCTGCGGCTGAAACCTCGTCTTTCGCCGGGAATGATAAAGATATTTTGTCTCTAAAGTCTAAACTTTCGCCATCGGACGACATTGATGTATCAGAAAAGGAAATTGATTCTTTAATTGAAAAAAGCCCTGTTTTCAAGGAATTATCCGAGCCGAAGTTGCCCGAACTGCCGAAGGAAAATCGAGCGCGTCTGCAAATGCAGTCGCCGAACAGACTTTATTTTTACTGGTCAATCAAAAACAATCCGTTTCAAACGCTAAATCGCGTTATCGGCGGAAGCGCGGCAAATTATACATTGGTTGCCAAACTCGTCAACCGGACGCAAAACCGTGAAGAAGTCATTCCCGTCGAAGCTGAAGGCGCGACGTGGTTTGACGTTGACGCGAATTCGACTTACCGAGCCGAAATCGGATTTTACGCCACGCATCGTCTGTTTGTGCGCCTGATGTTTTCCAATACGGTCGAAACTCCGCGTAAAAACCCAAGCCCGCGCCGCGATTTTTCTTCGGATTGGGCTGTTTCGGCAAATCAATTTGCGCAAGTTTTGGACGTTTCCGGTTACGCGCAAGACGCGGTTGAAGTTGTTTTGGCAGGCGATGACTTGAAATTTGCCCGGAGAGCAACCCAAAACGCTTTTTCTCAAATTACCGGCAAGCAGGAAAACGATTTCACTGAAGATAATGCAGGCGAAATTCGTTTTGTGCTGCTGGCGTTGGCTTCGGGTTATTCGCCGGAAAATCTGCGCGGGCAAATCTCGAAAAATCTTTTTGCGAAATTGCTGGAAAATGCTGGAAATCTCAGCGCGGAAAAAGCCCTCGACGCTTTGCAAGAAAATTTCGGCGAATTCACCGACGAAACAGTCGAAGAAGAATTCGGGCAGACGGTTTTTGGCGCGAGTTCGATAAATTTTCCGAGATTTTCAAGGCGAAAAGTTCTGCCAAAATTTGCGCCAATCAGCTCGCTTCGCTTCTAATAAATTATCCACAGATAGACACGAATAAAACGAATGATAAATGTGGAACGGTAAATGATGAATTAAGAAATCTGAGGGATTCATCGTTCACCATTTCGCATTCATTGCTTTAAACATCCATGTTCATCTGTGTTAATCTGCGGATAAATTTTCTTCAATTTCAAATTATGCCAGTCGGTTATTTCAGCTTAATTCTACACGCGCATCTGCCTTTTGTGCGCCATCCCGAATATCCCGAATTTTTAGAAGAAGATTGGCTTTTTGAGGCGATAACGGAAGTTTATCTGCCGCTGATTTTTATCTTTCAAACCTTACACGAATCCGGTATGAAGCCGCGTCTGGCAATGAATGTTTCGCCGACGCTGTGCGAAATGCTCGCGGATAAATTGCTCGAAACGCGCTACACGCAACACCTGGAGAATCTTCTCGAACTAACCAAAAAAGAAGTTAAAAGAACACAGAACGAAGCACCCGAATTTTTCGATGCGGCAAAAATGTATCTCAAAAATCTGAGTTCAGCACTACATCTCTGGAACGCGAAATATAATCGAAACTTAATCAATGCTTTTCGTGAATTGCAGGACGAAGGCGTTTTAGAAATTATCACCTGCGGCGCAACGCACGGATTTTTGCCTTTGATTTCTACACGGGAAGCAAAACGCGCGCAAATCGAGATTGCCGTAAAAAATTATCAAAAGCATTTCCACAGAAAACCGCGCGGAATTTGGCTGCCCGAATGCGCCTACGAACACGGCATCGAAAACCTTTTGAAAGACGCGGGAATCGAGTATTTCGTCGGCGATTCGCACGCGATTCTCTATGGCGAGCCGCGCCCGCGACACGGCGTTCACGCGCCGGTCAGATGTCCGAACGGAGTAGCGGTTTTTGCCCGCGATGTCGAAACTTCACAGCAAGTTTGGAGCGCGGAAGTCGGCTATCCGGGCAATGCTGTGTATCGGGAATTTTACCGCGATGTCGGTTGGGATTTGCCGATTGAATACTTGAAACCGCATCTGCACAAAGACGGAAATCGCCGCAATTTAGGTTTGAAATACTACCGAATCACGGGCAAAACCGAATACAAAGAGCCGTATATTCCAAGTTTAGGCGAGCTAAAAGCGGCGGAAGACGCGGCGGATTTCATCGGAAAGCGCATCAGACAAGCCTATTTATTACGCGAAACCTTTGCGGCGCATCCGCCGCTCGTCGTTTCGCCTTATGATGCCGAACTTTACGGGCATTGGTGGTCCGAAGGTCCACAATTTTTAGACTTCCTGTTTCGTGAGCTGCATTACAAAAAAGACGAAGTTCGCGCCATTACGCCCGGCGATTTTCTTGACCAGAAAATTTCGATTCAAATTCAACAGCCTTCCGCTTCAAGCTGGGGCGCAAACGGTTATTACAAAGTCTGGCTCAACGAAGGAAATTCATGGATGTATCCGTATCAGCACGATGCCGAAAGGCGAATGACGGCATTAGCAAACAGATTTGATAATCCCGATGAACTAACACGACGCGCTCTGAATCAAATTGCGCGTGAGCTTCTGCTCGCCCAGTCCAGCGATTGGGCATTTCAGATTTATCAAGGCACAACGGTCGAGTATTCTTCGCGTCGTTTTCGCTCGCACATTCATCGCTTTAGTTTGCTCGTCGAACAAATCGAAACTGGTGTTATCAATGAAGATCTTTTAACCGAAATCGAAAGTCGAGACAATATTTTTCAAGAGATTGATTATCGAATTTACAAAACTACAATCAGTTAACGAAGAAAATGAATACGTTTTACTAAAATTCTTAAATTGCTTTCGTGATAATTTTTAATCGACAACCTAAAACTTCTTCGCCAGCCAGACTCCGCTTAAAACACCGACAAACCCGACGAACACGCTCAAAAAAAGATACGCGAAAGCCATCGTAAAATATCTTTCACAAACAAGCGAAAAAATTTCGAGTTCAAAGGTTGAAAACGTCGTGAACGCGCCCAGAAATCCAACTGTAACTGCAATACGAAAGTTTTCGTTTATTGTAAATTTATCGGACACTAGAATAAACAAAAAGCCGATAAAGAAAGAGCCGAC
>DATLXD010000123.1:0-7376 GCA_035575965.1 Pyrinomonadaceae bacterium
GTATTGGTTAAAATATCCGTCAATGATTTTTCCTGATTGTTGTTTTTCATAAAATTCTCCCTTGCTTGTTTATTGAGCGATTTTCTCGCTCGGTTTTAGTTCGTTGTTTCGATAAGATTCCTTATCTAGTTGCGCCGTCAGAAATGAAGGCGAAGCAAAAGACACGCTTTCCTTTCCCAAAGCATAATTTTCGCCGATTCCGCCCGCCGACGGTAAAAGTTGATTCACGAGTCCCGAAATCTCTGCAACCAATTCGGGAAACAGTGCATTCATCTTTGTTGCGAATTGAGCTTGAATCGAAACAATTGCTTCCGCATTTCCGTTGCGGCACGCTTCGACGATTTGCTTCGCCGCGCTTTCCGCACTGATTGAACTGACGGGCAAAGCGTTGCCAATGCTGAACCACGCAAATTCTTTTTCGTTTTGTCCTTTGAAAACGGCGTTGACGTGGCTTCCCGTCCTCATCAATCCTGGACAAACAGTCGTAACTTGAATGTTGTCTTTAGCAAGTTCGACGCGCATCGCGCCGGAAAGACCAACGAGCGCGAATTTGCTGGCGCAATACGGCGCAAGATGTGGAACGCTGACTTTTCCGCCGATTGATGAAATGTTGACGATTTTTCCCGCGCCTTGCTCGCGCATTTTCGGTATCGCCGCGCTCATCGTGTAATACGCCGCCCAAAAATGAACCGCCATCGCGTCTTCAAAATCCTTTTGCATCTGCACTTCCAGAGGTCCGACTTGAATCACGCCCGCGTTGTTTATCAAAACATCAATCTGTCCGTAATGGCTACAAATCGCATCAACCGTTTGATTAACTTCGGATTGATTTCGGACATCGCATACCGTCTCGAAAACTTCCGCGCCGCGACTTTGTAAGTCTGCTTTTGCCCGCGCTAATTCTTCAGCGTTTCTCGCACAAATAGCGATTTTCGCACCCTCACCCGCAAAGGTTCGCGCAAGCACAAGCCCGAGACCGCGCGAGCCGCCGGTTATCAAAACAACCTTGTCTTGAAAGCTGTATTTCGGACGCTTTTTTCCTAAAACGGTATAAACTGTTACAGCACCAATGCCCACAGCAGTCGCCAACCAAAAACCGCCTTTGCCTTTTTTTTCCACCTTGAAGATTTTCCTTTGAGTAACTTGTGAAATTCGGCTAATGCAAGACGAGTGCCACGCGGAAAGAGGTTAGAGATTAGCAACTGATTGTTGCTGACATTTAATTTTTGTTTTCAACTTCTAACTTCTAACTTCTAACCTCTAATCTCTGACCTCTAACCTCTTTATGATAAACTTGAAAAATATGGCTGAAAGTTTATTTGTTCCGAAAACGAATGACCGAAAAAAGATTTATGACGAACTCGCGCCGCAAATCTCCCCGCTCGTCGAAGGTGAAACGGATTTAGTTGCAAACCTCGCAAATATCACCGCCGCGCTCAAAGAAGCGTTCGGATTTTTTTGGGTTGGATTCTATGTAAAAAAAGAAAATCAACTTGTCTTGAGCGCATTTCAAGGCACTGTCGCCTGCACCAGAATTGATTTTAACAAAGGCGTTTGCGGACATTGCTACACGACAAAACAAATTGCCATTATCCCGAATGTTGACGAATTTCCCGGACACATCGCTTGCAGTTCCGCGTCAAAATCGGAAATTGTTTTGCCCGTTTTTGATAAAAGCGGAAATGTTGCGATGGTTTTGGATGTTGACAGCGACAGACTCGATGATTTCAGCGAAACGGACGCGGAAGGTTTGCAGAAAATTGTTAAAATTATTGAAGGTTTGTTATAAACTTTGTCTAATAGAAATTTTTATCCGCAGATAAACGCAGATGGACACAGATAATTTTCAAATGCCGGATGATACGAGGCGAATAAATAATTACGCCGAGTTTTGGGATTTTTATGTTGCTGAACACAGCGAACCTTTGACGCGCTATCTACATTTCATCGGCACGATGTTAAGTTTGGTTTTGCTCGTTTGGATTATTCGCGGCGGGCATTGGTTTTATCTTCCGCTTTGTTTAATCGTCGGTTATGCTTTTGCCTGGTTCTCGCATTTTTTTGTCGAACACAATAAACCCGCGACATTTAAATATCCGTTTTGGTCTTTTATTTCAGACTATAAAATGGTTTTTTATATGCTGACCGGCAAAATGAACCAGGAAGTCGAGCGTGTTGCTAATAAATATTAGTTCAAGGTTCAAAGTTTAAGATTCAAAGTTCAAAGTTGAGAACTAATTTGACCTTGAACTTTAAACTTTGAACTTTGAACCTTCTCCGCTTTCTATTTCAAAATTTTATTCAAATTATTTCGGGCAATTTTATCTTCCGGGTTTACCTCAACCGCTTTCCGGTAATCGGCGACCGCTTGCTCGACATTGCCGCCGTCCTCGTAAGCCACGCCGCGATTACTGTAAATCGAAGAATCTTTCGGATTGATTTCCGCGGCTCGATTAAAATCATTGATTGCTTCATCGTAACTGCGTTTTTTGTAAAAGGTCAGCCCGCGATTGTTATAAAAAGTGTAATCAGCGGGGTTGAGTTCGATGGCTTTAGTGTAGGCGATAATCGCGCGGTCGTATCTTTTTCGGTCGTAAAATTTATTTGCCTCGGTAAAATAATCGAACGCGCTCCGCGAAGAATTTGCCTCGTTTGAATTGGAAGCTGGTTTGTCGGCGGCATTTGAATTTGCCGTGACAGAATTTTCGTTTGCTGAATTGGTAATTTCCGCAACTGCCGGAGACGATTGACTAAACATATAAACAGCCAGCCAGACGATTGCAGCAAAACCGAAAATCGCGGCAAGAATGGCGACCGTTGACTGTTTTTTAACGAGCGATTGAAACGAACCAATTTGTTTTCGATTGCCGTCGCGCGCTGGTATTCTGACGCGCGTGACGATTTCTTCCGCCTGTTCGGAAGTCGGAAAGGCAGCCGGCGTTTCGCGTGTGTCGAATATCGTCTGCGGTTTGAGCGTTCCCAAAAAATTATTTAAGTCATCGCGCATCGCCGCCGCAGTTTGATAACGGCGCGGCGGTTCTGTAGCGGTTTCGCGGTCTTTTTCCAGAGCTTTGAAGACGATTTCCCGCAGGCGCGGCGGAATGTCGCCGGGCAAAGCGTCGGGTTCTTTGAGCAAAACCGCATACATCGTTTCGGTCGGCTGGTTTTGCGGAAACGGCAAATTGCCCGTCAGTAATTTATAAAGCAGAACGCCGACCGACCAGACATCGGTTTGGACGCTGCGGACGCCTTCAAAAGATTCGGGCGACATATAGCTTTCGGTGCCGACAATCATCGAATTGGTCGTCTGGTTGTGCAGCGCCCGCGAAATTCCGAAGTCGGCGAGGCGAGGCGTGTCGCCCTGCAATAAAATATTCGCTGGTTTGATGTCGCGGTGAACGATGTTTTTCGAGTGCAGATATTCCAGCCCGTTTAAGATTCCGACGGTCATCTCGACCGCTTTTCTAACCGGAAGTTTTCGCTCGGCGTTGAGCTTATCGGCAAGCGAGCCGCCGTCGGCATATTCGCTGACGATGGCGACTTGCCCGTCATAAACGTCCGCGTCGATAATCGGCAAAACATTCGGATGCCCGCTCGCCTGTTCCCAGAGCGTTGCTTCCTGCCGGATGGCTTCAAAATCGACTTGTTCGTGGTGCGGCAATTTGATGGCGACTTTTTTCGTGACAAACTGCGATTCTTTTTCCGCCAGCCAAACTTCACCGAAACCGCCTTTGGCGAGTTTGCGAATCAGTGTATAAAGCCCGATTTTTTGTTGTTCGTAAAACATTTATCTTTCTAAGCGAAATTCTGTGAAATTAATTCCAGCGAGCGATTCTGGCGATAACTGATTTGCATATGTCCGTCATCGAATTCCTCGTGAATGAACGGAACATCAAAATCTTTTAACTTTTTACACAAAATTCTCGCGCCTAAATCTAAAGCGAATTCGTCGCGCGTTCCCGCATCAATGTAAAGCAATTTCAAACTTTTCAAATCTTCGGCGTGTTTTTCGACAAGCCGCACCGGGTCGTGTTCGAGCCATTTTGCCCAAACGTCGTAGCGAATTTCGCCCGTTTCCAAATCAAACGGCAAATCAAAACTGATTTCAGAATCTTTATTCGGCGAATAACACGCGCTCATTCCGAAGATATTTAACGCCGGAATATCGTCTTTGCCTTTCTTTTCTTCGCGCCAAAATTTCTCAATAAACGCTTTCGGGTTTCCGCGAATTGCGCGAAACGCTTTTGGAACATCGGGCAAATAACAAAGCTCAAAATATGCGTCGCCGCTCGTCGAACAAGCCAAACCGAAAACGTCCGAATGGCGCATCGTCATTACGAGCGCGCCGTAACCGCCCGAAGATTTTCCCATTACGGCGCGTGAATTTTTATCGTTTATCGTGCGGAAATTTTCGTCAACAAAAGGCACAATTTCTTCGGTCAAATAATCTTCGTAATTTCCCGTCGCGCTCGAATTGATATACTGCGAGCCGCCGTAATATGTAAAACAGTCGGGCATTACGACAATCATCGGCTTGATTTTATTTTCGCCAATCAACAAATCCATTCGTTCCGCTAGATTTGGCGTAAAAGCATTATTGTTTAATAACATTGTGCCGCGCCCCGTAAACCCGGTTAAGCAATAAACGACCGGAAGACTTTTGTCGGTTTCTTCATAATTCGGTGGAAGATAAACGCAAAGGTCGCGCACATATTTGTCGCCGAGCGGATTATTTTTCAAAACCGCGCTTTCATGCCGCAGGATTTTGACAGTTCCTTGCTTTTGTTCGTTTTCGGTCATAACATTAGATTTTTGACGTTAAACGCAGAAAACGTCAAGTTTTGACTTATGGCAAGTGAAGTTTTTTCCGTCAATCCGAACGCGCTTAACTCGACCATCGAATTTTTAACCGCGATGGTTACGCCGACATTGTTGATTTCGGCGACAGGCTCGCTCGTGCTTTCGACTTCCACGCGGCTCGGACGAGTCGTCGACCGGACGCGCGAATTGGAAGTCAGATTGAGCGAGCTGATAACCGTCAAAGATAAGGAAACCATTCCGCTTTACGATAAACGTCTGGAGACAATCGTTCAACTGCTCAACAAAGTAACCAGCCGGGCGCGGATTTTGCAACGTGCGATGGGCGCGTTTTATTACGGTTTATGTCTTTTTATTCTAACGAGCGTGACGATTGCCGTTGCCGGACTTTTCAATGTTTATCGGTGGATGCCGATTCCGGTCGGAATCGTCGGTATCGTGTATCTTTTTTACGGTAGCGTTCTGATGCTACGCGAAACCAGAATGGCGACGGCGATGATAAACGCCGAAATGGATTTTACTTGGACATTGGCGAAAACTGTTGCGCCGCGCGAGATTATCAACCGTTACACAAAAACAATAAACGAGCAGATTGAGCGAACGAAAGAATAGCCGAAAATAATTAAGAATGAAGCCGAAATTTTTAGAACTTTATTGCACGGGCGAACTGGAAAAAAGAGTTCAAGCATTGGAAAAAATGCTTGAAAGCTGCACGGTTTGTCCAAGGAATTGCGGCAACAATCGTCTTCTGGATGAAATCGCGGCGTGTTATTCGAGGCGGCTTCCGATTGTGTCAAGTTATACGGCGCATTTCGGCGAAGAACCTTGTCTTTCGGGCGACAAAGGCGCGGGAAATATATTTTTCGGCAACTGCAACCTGCGCTGCGTTTATTGCCAGAATTATCAGATTTCGCAAACGTGGAAAACGCAAAAGAAAAATGAAATTTCGCACGAACGGCTGGCGGAAATGATGCTCGAATTGCAGGCACAAGGCTGTCATAACATCGGATTCGTTTCGCCAACGCATTTTGCGCCGCAGATGGCACGGGCGATTCTTATTGCCGCCGAAAAAGGTTTGAAGTTGCCGATTGTTTATAATACAAACGCTTACGATTCGGTCGAAGTTTTGAAATTGCTCGACGGAATCGTTGACGTTTATTTGCCTGATTTGAAATACGCCGACGACGCGGAAGGTTTTGTTTATTCAAAAATACGCGGGTATAAAACTTTTGCGCGTGAAGCGATAAAGGAAATGTTTCGGCAGACAGGCGACGCGCTTGTTTTTGACGAAAACGGTTTGCTGCAAAAGGGTTTGTTGATTCGCTTACTGGTTTTACCGAACGATTTGGCGGGAATTGAAGAAAATCTGCGCTGGATAAAAAAAGAATTGTCGCCGAAAGTTGCCGTTTCTCTAATGTCGCAGTATTACGCGACGAACAAAGCCGCAACCGACGCGCGTTATATTTTGCTGTCGCGCCGAATCAGTGAAAAGGAATGGTTTAATGCCGTTTCGCTTTTGGAAGAATTAGGAATGGAAGAAGGTTTTATGCAGGAATATGAATCGGCTTCGCACTATTATCGACCCGATTTTACCGACGCGGAAAAGCCGTTCAAAGATATTAGAGATTATCAATAAACAATGAAAATTGGAGACGACGCACCTGATTTCGCTTTAAAAGACAGCGACGGACGCGATTGGAAATTGTCCGACCGGCGCGGAAAAACAGTTGTTTTGCTTTTTTATCCGGGCGACAATACGCCGGTTTGCACCAAACAGCTTTGTTCCGTCCGGGATAATTGGGCAGATTACGCGGCGACCGGCACGGAGGTCGTCGGCATCTCAACCGATTCCGCCGCGTCGCACAAAGATTTTGCCGCCGAACACAATTTGCCGTTGACGCTCTTAGCCGACGAAAGCGGCGCGGTGGTTGAAAAATACAATGTCAAATCCTGGCTTCCCAGACGCGCGGCGCGTGCCGTCGTCGTGATTGGTAAAGACGGAAAAATTCGACACTATCAAATTCAATCTTTGAGTTTGTTTCGTCCGAAAGATGACGAAGTTTTAGCGGCGATTCGCGCGGCAAACGCTTGATGCGAAACTGTTTTATAAAATTTATCGAATATATTCAGGAGGAATAAAATGGGTTTATTTTCGGATAATAAGTTTAAGTGCGCTCGCTGCGGGCAAAAAAACGAACCGCTCGGCTACGCGCCGATTCCGACCGAACTCGGTCAGAAAGTCGGTCAGGAAATTTGCGGAAACTGCTGGAAGGAATGGGTGGAAAAGCAAAAACAGCTTATCAATCATTTTGGTTTGGACGTTTCAAATCCAGATTCGCACCAGTTTTTGTTTGACCAGATGAAGATTTTCTTTTACGACGAAGGCGTGGAACTCGCGCAGATTGATACGTCGAAGGAAGGAAATGTTAATTGGTAATTTGTGGGTAAAATATGAAAGCAGTAATCAGTTTTTTGGTTTTAATTTTTATTTTGAGCGGTGTTTCCACAAAGGCGAAACCGCTTTTTTCGTCTGAAATGAAATATCAAGCAAAGGTTCG